>JAKEEX010000362.1 GCA_022616315.1 Myxococcaceae bacterium | reverse complement strand
GCGGAAGGCCCAGGCGCTGGAGCGTGAGCAGCGCCACGTCGACGAGCGTCTGGGCGCAAGGCTCGCACCCCCCGCCGCAGCAGCGGGGCCAGCGCCCCTCGGGGTTGCGCAGCAGCGGGTGGACGCAGGGCCGGTAGTAGCCGGCGAGTCCGCACTCGTCGGCGGCCGCACCGAGCGCGGCCTGGACGGCGGGGTCCTTCGGGTCGAGCATGCCCGAGCGTCTAACAGACCCTGGCCGCCAATTCGCGGGCCACGTGGGTCAGGCGGCCGGCGAGGGAGCGAGGGCCCGGCGCTGCCGCCGCCAGCTCAGGAAAGGACGCCACTGGCCGCGGTGCACGGCCAGCAGCGTGAGGGCCACGCCCGCGGCGGTGCACAGCAGCACGGCGACGCCTCCCGCCTCGGCCCCGAAGGCACCACCCGTCCACGCCACCGGGCCCACCAGCGCGCTCTCGAGCACGCCGTCCACCGTCATGCCCGAGACGTCGACGCCGAAGAGAGGACCCTGCACCCAGTTCCACGCCCAGTGGATGCCCGTGGCGAACCACAGCGAGCGCGTCAGCATGAAGGCCGCGCCCAGCAGCAGCCCCGCCTCCAGCGCTATTCCCACCGTGGCGCTCCACGTCGCATCGGGGTTGTTGCCGTGCACCAGCCCGAAGAAGGCGCTGCTGAGCAAGAGGGCCGCCCCCGAGCCGAGCCACTCCTCCAGCAGCCGGAAGCCGATGCCGCGGAAGAGCACCTCCTCGAAGTAGCCGGCGAAGAGGAAGCCCACGACGTAGCCAAACGCCTCCAGCGTCTCCTCCTGCGCGGTCTCCGGCGGCCCCTCCACCAGGCGGTACCAACCCAGCAGTGCGAGCACGCCCACCACCGCCGTCATCAGCGCGGCACCCACGGCCACGCCGCGGAGCAGGTCGCGCCCCATGCCTCGCGTCCCCAGGCCCAGGCCTTCCGGTGTCTTACGCTCCAGTCCGCGCCCCACCGCGAGCAGCGCAACGGTGGCCGCGAGCGCGTTCACCGGCGAGTCCACACCGAGACTGCGCTGCAGGGGGCCGAGAGCGCTGAGGCGCCCCCCTGCGACGAGCTGTACGAGCGCCAGCAGCGCGCCGTTGAGCACGGCGAGCAGCACGACGGTGAGGACGAGGCAGGTGAAGGGGTGGCGCAGGATGCGTCGGAGCATGGGTGCACAGCCCCCTCACCCCGTCCCTCTCCCAGAGGGAGAGGGGAGTTGTGTCCAGGTTGCCGACACAGTGACGAGAGTTCCCCTCTCCTCGGGGAGAGGGAAAGGGTGAGGGGCCGTCACCGTGTGCCTCTGCAGGTCACTCGCGCAGCGTGGCCTCGAGCGGCAGTGCCTCGCGGGTGTTCTTCTGCTTGGTCCACTCGATGACGGGCGTCTGCCACATCATGCCCGTCTCGGTGGGTTCCGCGTCGTGCTTCTCGAACTGGAAGCCGTCCCCGCCGAAGTAGAGGTAGTCCGCCACCGCGACGGTGTACGTCTTCTTCGCGTCCACCGGCTTGCCGCTCATGTCCTTGAAGCCCTTGCCCGCCTTCGTCACGCCCGAGGCGATGGCGGCGGGATTCTTGAGCTCGCCGAGCAGCTGCTCGCCGGTGAGCTCGACGATCATCAGCGAGTTCTCGAACGGCAGCACGCCGTGGACGTCCGCGCTGGTGAGCTTGCCCGCCGGAAGCCCGGCGCGCAGGCCCTTCTGGTTGATGATGGCCACGTCGGTGCCGAGGCTCTCGCGCCAGGCGCGCGTCACCCACTGGCCGAGCTGCTGGGACTCGGGCGCGAGCGCCGCCTTCGAGAAGCCAATCTGCACGCCGAGCTCGGCGTCGTTGCGCTCCTTCCAGCCCGCGATGGTCTTGGCGAGGGCCGGGTCGTGCTGGTTGCCCGCCACGTCCACCACCTTGGCGTCCACGCCCGTCAGCCGCTGGCCCGCGGGCTTCGTGGCGTCGAAGGTGAGGGTGACGCGCGCGTACTGCTCGAAGCGCCGGCCCGGCGAGAGCATGGGCACGCTGCCCGCCCTGGCGTCGAAGGCCTCCTTGCACGCGCCGCCCGCGACCGCCGAGAGCTTCCACTCGGGGTGCTTCGCCACCAGCTCGGTGAGCTCGCGCGGGCACGCGTCCGCGAGCAGCACGAGCGCATCCGCGCCGGCGCTCCACGCCTGCGGCACCGTCTTCGCGAGCGACTCCTCGTACGGCTTCACGGTGATGCCCTCGTAGCGGCCGGCCATCATCCGCTGCGGCGCCTCGGTGCTCGCGAGGGCGAGCACGCCCACCTTCATCCCCGCGCGCTCGACGAGCTGGAAGGCCGGCATCCGCAGCGCCTCGGAGGTGGCGCCCACCTCGACGTTGGTGCCCACGAAGGTCATGTGGGACTTCTGCACGTTGGCCAGGAAGGACTCCCGGCCGAAGTTGAGCTCGTGGTTGCCGAAGCCGCTCGCCGCGTAGCCCATGCGGGCCATGACCTCGGCCACCGGCTCCCCCGTGAAGTGGGTGGAGAGCGAGGGGCCGATGCCCCAGTGGTCACCCGTGGAGAGCGCCAGGGTGGCGGGCGCGGTACAGCCCGCGGAGCCCGGCACGCAGTGCCTCTCCAGCGTCACCCACTGGCCCAGCATCTCCGCCGCGCCGCCCTTCTCGATGCCGTTCGCGTCGTGGGGCAGCAGGTGGCCGTTCTCGTCCGCGGTGACGAGCACGGTGACGGTGGTGGGCTTCGCCTCGGCGGGGACCTGGGCGGACGCTGGCTGCTCCTTGCTACAGCCGGTGCCCGTCGCCAGAGCCCCCGCGAGCAGCAGGGTGGACGGAATGCGAGAGGGACGGTGTGCGCGCATGGGGTCTCCTGGTAGGTGGCGGACGGAGCAGACCTACCACAGGGAGGCCTCGCGCACTACCCGCAGGGGCCCTCCGGGGAGCAGGGAACAGCCGCAGAAGTCACGAGGTTGTCCCGACGCGGGTGGCCCGACGATGCTGGAGCAGGAGTGCCCCCGGGCGGCGCGCTCCAGGACGCATGAGATACCGCCTCCGCATCCTCCTCGGCCTGGCCCTGGCGACGCTCGCCGCGGACCAGGCAACGAAGTTTCTCGCCGTCACGCGCCTCACCTCGGCGCTCGAGGGCCGGGAGGGAGTGCGCACGCGTGTCCGGGGCTTCTTCACCGAGCACAACCTGGACGGCGACCCTCCGCGGGTGGACGCGCGGGACCACACGAGGGGGCGCGCGGTGGAGGTGGTGGAGGGCCTGTGGGCGCTTCGCTACATGGAGAACCCGGGAGTTGCATTCGGCGTGCTGGAGAACCTGCCGGAGCGCGTGCGCACGCCGCTGCTCCACGGGTTGAGCCTCCTGGGCCTGGGCTTCATCCTGTGGATGTTCTTCTGGCTGGACGACGCGCAGCGCCTCTCGCAGGCGGCCCTCAGCCTGGTGCTGGGCGGCGCGCTGGGCAACTTCGTGGACCGGGTGGTGCACGGCTACGTCATCGACGTCATCGACCTGCACTGGCGCAGCCGGCCGGACCTGCACTGGCCCACGTTCAACCTGGCGGACGCGGGCATCTGTGTGGGTGCGGCCCTCCTCCTGCTGGAACCCCTCCGTCTGACCACCACCGGGCGGCGAGAGCGCTTGGACGTGGCCCCGGAAGTCCGCTAGACAGCCCGGGTGCCACGCAAGTACGCCATCCTCGTCGCCGTCAGCCTCGCCGTGGTGTTCCTGGACCAGTGGACCAAGTACGTGGCGGTGCGGGAGCTCACCTCGCAGCTGGACGGCCAGGACACGCTCTCCGGGCGCCTGGCCGCTTTCTACGGCAATCCCCCTCCGGAGGGCGCAGGCGGGCTGCACTTCCGCCCCGTCCGGAGCGTGACGGTGGTGGAGTCCTTCCTCCGCTTCCGCTACGCCGAGAACAAGGGCGCCGCCTGGGGCATGTTCCGCAACCTCCCGGAGCAGGTGCGGGTGCCGTTCTTCCACGTCATCATCCTGGGCGCGGTGGTGCTCATCATCGCGTACTACCGGAAGCTGGACGCGAGCGACCCTGCGCAGCGCTGGGCGCTGTGGGGCCTTCCCCTGGTGCTGGGCGGCGCGGTGGGCAACTACATCGACCGGCTCTCGCGCGGCTTCGTCGTGGACTACATCCAGGCCCACTGGTTCGACCGGGCCTACTTCCCCTCCTTCAACGTGGCGGACTCCGCCATCACGGTGGGGGTGGGCCTGCTGCTCCTGGACGGCTTCCTGCGGCGTGAGTCCAGGGCCCACGTGAGCTCGCCATGATTCCGGTCCTCTACACGTTCGTCTTCTCCACGGCGTTCGCGCAGGCGGTGTTCTACGCGCTCGGCGCCGCGCTCGTGGCCTACTCGGCGTGGATGGGCTGGCAGGGGGCGGTGGGACGGACGGACGCGAAGACCGGCAAGGCCACGCCGCCGGGTAACAACGAGCGGGCGCAGCGCGCGCTCACCTTCGGCGCGGTGGGTGCGGCGCTGGTGGCGCTGGGCGGGCACTACGCGCTGCCGCCGGGCGCCTTCCTCGGAGGCACCGGCGAGGGCATTCCCGTGCACACGTACGGGGTGCTGCTGGGCCTGGGCTTCATCTCGGCCGTGTCGGTGTCCGGCCGGCTCGCCTACCGCGAGTGGCACGACGCACGGCCGCTCCCGGCCGAGGTGCCTGCCTGGCTCGAGGCCGCAAACGCGGCGGTCCGCGCGGGCGCCCCGGCTCCCGTGGTTCCACCGGTGGTTCGGCCCTACCAGCCGCACTTCCGACGTGCGAAGGACGGCACGCTGTCGCTCCCACGCCTCTTCTCGCTGGAGGGCGCGCGCAAGCGGGAGCAGGTGATGGACCTTGCCTTCTGGGTGCTCGTCGGGGGCATCGGTGGCTCCAAGCTGCTCTTCCTGGTGGTCAACTGGGACGAGTACACGCACGTCTTCGCGCGGATGGGCGCGGGGCTCGTGCGCCTCCAGCTGGGCAGCGTGGGCGCCGAGCTGATGCGCCTCCTGAGCGGTGGCCTCGTCTTCTACGGCGGCCTCATCGGCGCGGCGGCGATGGCGTACTGGTGGAGCCGCAACAACCAGGTGGACTTCCTCCGCCTGGCGGACCTGGTCATTCCCACGGTGTCGCTCGGACAGTGTCTCGGGCGCCTCGGCTGCTTCTCGGCGGGATGCTGCTGGGGAGGCGTCACGCGCGCGGACAACCCGCTCGCCGTGCACTTCCCGGGCACCGGCCACATGCACGACGTGTTCGGAGGCGTGAGCAGCACGCCGAGCCTGGCCTTCTCCTCCATGCAGGACGAGACGCGCTGGGTGGTGGAGGCCACCGGCCAGGTGCTCGACGCCGCGGCGCCCGGAGCAGTGCGCATCGCGGACTGGGTGGCGCAACACGGCCACACGCTCCCGGTCCACCCCACCCAGCTGATGGAGTCGGTGGGGCAGCTCGCCCTCTTCGTGGCCCTGATTGCGCTGCGGGGCCGGCGCCGCTTCCACGGGCAGATTTTTTCCCTGTGGCTGATGGCGTACGCGGTGCTCCGCACCACGGTGGAGCTGTTCCGCGGAGACGCGGCGCGCGGCACGCTTCACGGGCTCCTGAAGTCGCTCGGTGCGGAGGGGCTGGCCCAGGCCGTCCCGCAGGAGGCGTGGTTCAACATCTCCACCAGCCAGTTCATCTCGCTCGTCCTGTTCGCGCTCGGGCTGACGCTGCTGGTGCAGCGCGGGCGGCGCGTGGCGTCTGCTCGCCTGCCTCCAGCCGGGGCCGCTCCCGCAGGCGCCTGAGGTTGAACGGGCGTGGGAGCTCTGGGACACTGACGCACGCCCGCCATGCCGCCTGAAGTCCAAAGCCCACGAATCTCCGACTCCGAGGCCACGCGCGAGGAGTGCGAGGCCCTCGAGGCCGACGTCGCCGCCCTCAAGGCGGCCTACGACCAGTACTTCCTCGGCATCGAGCGGCTGCCGCCAGCGAAGAAACACGAGGCGCTCAAGAAGCGCCTGGGCAAGCTGAAGGGTGCGTTCATCAAGTCCACCGCGGTGCGCTTCCGGGTGAACGGGCTCCACGCGAGGTTCATCACCTACGAGCGGCTGTGGGAGAAGTCGCTGCAGGCGCGCGAGAACGGGACGGACCGGCGCGACCTCATGCGTGTGCGACGCAAGAAGGAGCGGCGCGACGAGGTGCAGAAGGCCGCGCCCGCGCGGGGCCCGGTGGAGCTCCTGGAGCCGGACGTCGACCTCGAGCTCGACGACATGGACACGCTCCTCGGTTCGCTCACCGAGCGCATGACACCTGCGCCACTTCCCCCTCACCCCGTCCCTCTCCCAGGGGGAGAGGGACGGGGTGAGGGGGATGTGGCGAAGCTGCGTCCCCCTGTCCCCGCAACCCGACCGACCGCCGTCCCTCCACCGCTCAGCGCGGCGCCTGCTCCGGGGCGTGCGGTCCCTCCACCGCTGAGGACGTCCCCCGCACGAGCGCCCACGCCGCCCTCCGCAGCGCTGCCGCGCCCAGCCGCCCTCACCGCCGCCCCTGCCATGCCCACGGCAGCGGCCGCGCCGCGCCCCCCTGCCGCGCCCGCCGCCAGCGGTGTCTCCGACGCGAAGCTGCGCGCCGTGTACGACGCGTACGTGAGCGCCCGGCGCCGGTGCAACGAGGACACCGCTTCGGTCAACTATGAGCAGGTGTCCGGCCAGCTGCGCCGCCAGATGGCGGACCTCCAGCGGACCGGCGCGAAGAACGTGGAGTTCAAGGTCGTCATCAAGGACGGCAAGACCGAGCTGCGCACGGTGCCGAAGGACTGACCGGCGGGGGCAGAGA
This sequence comes from Myxococcaceae bacterium, assembly GCA_022616315.1. Lineage (GTDB taxonomy): Bacteria > Myxococcota > Myxococcia > Myxococcales > Myxococcaceae > JAKEEX01. Next base: position 4,807 of record JAKEEX010000362.1, on the reverse strand, counting down.
TCCACGGTGGGTCCTGCCCAACAGCCGGGAGCGGGACCGGGAGCGGGTGCGGCTTCGGGGACGGGGCTTCGGGGACGGGTACGGCTTCGGCTGCGGGCACGGGGTTGCGGACCACGCTGACGCCGACCGGCCCCGTTCTCCGGTTCCCGCAGCCGTCCCCCGGGCCCGTTCCCGTCCCCGAAGCCGCTCCCGCTCCCGGTCCCGAACCCGGTTTCTTTACCCCGCCTCCCTCGTCCCACCGTGATGAGCCCGCGGCCCGCGTCCTCTCTCCCACTGGGACAGGGGAGACCGGAGTCACGCCTCCACGTCGCGCGCCGGACGGACATGCGGACGATGGGCGCGGTTGTCGGGGCAAGGGGCCGTCCGTAGGTTCCCTCGGCGTCCGGCACGACCGGGCAGCCAGGAGGGTGGTGGAGGCACGGGCCGTCGTCCTCGTCAGCCGGGAGGTGTCGGGTGGGTCGACTGCGGAGTGCGGCGCTGGTGCTGCTCGGCTGCCTGGGCGCGGGCGGCTGTGTGCGGCCCCCGCAGGACGCCGAGGCCCGGCTCGCGACGCTCGAAGCCGAAGCGCGGGAGCTCGACGTGGAGCTCGACGGGGTGGAGGACCGGCTCCTCGGCAGCCAGATGCGGCTCCACCTCTGGAGCGAGCTCGCCACGCGGCACCGCTCGGTGAGCGCGCTGGCCTGCAGCAACGCCGAGATGCACATGGAGAGCCTCCTGCGCCACTTCGAAAAGACCGAGCAGGTCCTCAACAAGAAGAAGAAGGGGCGCGGCCGCAGGATGGCCTCTCCGACGCAACCCCCGGGCGAGGCAGTCGAGGCGGGCCTGGGCGGTCCGGAGGCCCAGGACTGACGCCTTCCGGAGCCCACCAAGCCCCGTGGCCCGTCCGGCAGCCGGGCAGCCATCTGCTGGCGTGACGGCCCGCGTGAAGCAGGCTAAAGCTCCGGGCCGTGACGCACGCGCGCAGGCCCACGCACGCATCCTCTCCGCCGGCCCGGCTCCTGTGGGCCGCGGGGGTGCTGGGATGGACGCTGGCCAGCTGCAACCTGGAGGGCACCTGTCCTCCCGGGGTGCCGTTGACGGACTCCGATGGGGGGGCCTTCCGCTGCACCCGCTCCGAGGACTGTCCCCGGAACGCGCAGCAGCTGGTGTGCACCACGGACCCGCCGCTGGACCAGGGCTGCGTGCGCTGCGAGGACACCCGGTGTGTCACGGCGGAGCCCTGCGAATGAACGTGCGTCCCTGGTTCGTGTTCCTCCTGCTCCTGGCCGGCTGCAAGCCCAGCGCCACCGAGCACCTCCAGCGCGGTCACAACGCGCGCTACGAGCGCCGCTACGAGGAGGCGCTCGGCGAGTACAAGCGGGCGCTGGACCTCCTGAGCAACGACACGTCGGCGGGCGCGCAGGTGCTCAAGGCCCGCGTGCTGCGCAGCGCGGCGGACACCTACTACTACGAGCAGAAGAAGGTGCGCGAGGCGGCGGCCGTCTACCGCGAGCTCATCCAGCAGTGCCCGGAGGCGCCGGAGACGCTCGAGGCGCGCATCATCCTCGCCGAGCTCCTGCGCGGCTCGCTCCGGGACGTGCGCGGGGCCATCGACGCGCTCGAGGGCGCCATCCAGCGCAACCCGCCGCAGGTGGCGGAGCTGCACTACCAGAAGGCCAAGCTCTACTTCGAGCTGGGGGACTATGCCCAGGCGGAGCTGGAGGCCAACAAGCTCGTCCAGCGCTACACCACCAGCGCGTGGGTGGATGATGCGCTCTTCCTCCGCGGACAGGCGCTGGCCCTGCTGGAGGGCCGCCGCGAGGAGGCCCTGCGCGTCTTCGCCGAGCTGGCCGAGCACTACCCGGACTCGGAGCTCGCGCCGCACGCCACCTTCGAGCGCGGCCGTCTGAGGATGGAGCTGGGGGACAGCGAGCGGGCCATCGAGCTGTGGGTGGAGGCGCTCGCGCGGCATCCGGACCCGCCCATGGTTCAGAACGCCATCGCGCGTCTGCGCCAGCGCCTGGCAAGTCGAGCGCCTCCGGAGGTCAGCCGGGAGGCCGCGTTCGACCGCAACCGGCCCGCGCGCTCCTCCGCCGAGGCGGTGGGTGCCTCCGCCGACGAGGCACGGGCCGAGCACGGAGACTGACATGAAGCACGACATCAGCAAGGCCCTGTTCGCCCGCGCCCAGGAGCGCATTCCCGGCGGCGTCAACTCGCCGGTGCGCGCCTTCCGCGGCGTGGGCGGCACGCCCGTCTTCTTCCGCGAGGCCCACGGCGCCTGGCTGACGGACGTGGACGGCAACCGCTACCTGGACTTCGTGGGCAGCTGGGGCCCCATGATCCTGGGCCACTCGCACCCGGCCGTGCTCGGGGCGGTCTCCGAGGCGCTGAAGAAGGCGACCTCGTTCGGAGCGCCCCACGCGGGTGAGGTGGAGATGGCCGAGCTCCTCTGCTCCATCGTCCCGTCGGTGGAGAAGGTGCGCCTGGTGTCCAGCGGCACCGAGGCCACGCTGGCCGCCATCCGCCTGGCGCGCGGGGCCACGGGGAGGCCCTGCATCCTCAAGTTCGAGGGCTGCTACCACGGCCACGCGGACTCCTTCCTCGTGAAGGCCGGCAGCGGCGTGGAGACGCTGGGACTGCCGGACTCGCCCGGCGTGCCCGAGGCCCTCGCGCGGCTCACGCTCACGGAGCCCTACAACGACCTTCCGGCCGTGGAGCGGCTCTTCGAGCAGCGGGGACGGGAGATTGCCTGCGCCATCATCGAGCCGGTGGTGGGCAACATGGGCCTGCTCGCGCCGAAGGAGGGCTACCTGAAGGGGCTCGAGGCGCTGTGCAGGAAGCACGGCGTGCTGCTCATCCTGGACGAGGTGATGACGGGCTTCCGCGTGGCGCGCGGCGGAGCGCAGGAGCTCTACGGGGTGAAGCCGGACCTCACCACCTTCGGCAAGGTGATTGGCGGTGGGCTTCCGGTCGGTGCGTACGGCGGCCGCAGGGAGCTGATGGCGCACATCGCACCCGAGGGCCCCGTCTACCAGGCGGGCACGCTGTCCGGGAATCCGCTGGCGGTGGCCGCGGGCATGGCGTGCCTGAAGGCGCTGGGCGAGCCCGGCGTGTACGAGCGGCTCGAGCGGGCGAGCGCGGCCATCGAGCAGGTGCTGCGCGAGGAGGCGCGCGCCGCGGGCATCCCCGTCACGTTCAACCGCGTGGGCAGCATGTGGACCCTCTTCTTCTGCGAGGGCCCCGTGTACGACTACCGGAGCGCGAAGAAGGCGGACACCGGGAGGTTCGGCCGCTTCTTCCACGCAATGCTCGAGGCGGGCGTCTACCTGCCGCCGAGCCAGTTCGAAGCGGCCTTCGTGAGCCTCGCGCACGGTGATGCGGAGCTCGAGCACCTGCGACGTGCCGCGCGCACCGCCTTCACGTCCCTTGGCTGACGCGCCCTTCACTCCGACGGCCGGCCACGCCCCCACGGCCACCTCGGGCCTGCCGGTGGCCTTCGGCCGCTACGTGCTGGTGCGGCGCATCGGCATCGGCGGAATGGGGGAGGTGTTCCTCGCGCGCGAGGAGACGCCGGAGGGCACGCGCACCTGCGTGGTGAAGAAGGTGCTGCCGCACCTGGCCGCGCAGCCCTCCTTCGTGCGCCGCTTCCGGGACGAGGCGCGCCTGGCGGTGCGGCTGCGGCACCCCCACATCGCCCGGGTGCACGCGATGGGCGAGGTGGAGGGCGAGCTGTTCCTCGCCATGGAGTACGTGCAGGGAAAGACGCTGAGCCGCTTCGGACAGCGGCTGCGCGAGCGGGGCACGCCGCTGCCGCTGGGGCTGGTGCTGCTCGTGGGGGAGAGGGTGTGCGAGGGGCTCGCCTCCGCGCACGCGGCCACGGACGAGGAGGGCCGGCCGCTGCACCTGGTGCACAGGGACCTGTCCCCTGCCAACGTGTGCGTCTCCTACCGCGGCGAGGTGAAGATCATCGACTTCGGCGCGGCGCGCACCACGCTGAAGGAGTCGCAGACGGCGCCGCGGGCGGTCATCGGCAACCTCACGTACATGCCGCCGGAGCAGGCGCGCAAGCAGTGGGTGGATGGGCGCGCGGACGTCTACGCGCTGGGTGCGGTGCTCTGGGAGCTCGTGGCCCACCGGATGCTGCCTCAAGGAGGCACGCCCATCGAGCGCTGGGAGCGCGCGGTGAAGCCACGCTGGGAGCCACCTGGCCGCCTGCGTCCGGGAGTGCCGGCCGCGGTGGACGCGGTGCTGCTGCGCGCGCTGGCCGCGGACCCGGAGGAGCGCTTCCCGGATGCGGCCTCCTTCGGTGCGGCGCTGGCGGAGCTGCGCGGGCGACTCGGGCTTGCGGCCAGCGAGGAGGCCCTGGGACACGCGCTGTCGGAGGCCTTTCCGCGGGAGCGGCTGGCCGAGGAGGCCGTGCTGGCGCGCCTGTCCGGGGGCACCGGGACGCGCGTGTCCGTGCCGGACGAGTCGGATGCCGTGTCCCCCGTGGCGCTCGCCTTCGAGCACAACCTCACGGAGGTCGTCCCGGAGCCGCCGCTGACGCGCGAGCCCGGCGATGACGAGGAGACGGAGCCGGACGTGCTCGCGCTGATGCGTCCGCCCGGCTCGCGCGTGGGCTTCGGCGCCGTCCTCACGGGCCGCGGTGGGGCGCAGGCGCGCCTCCTGCGCGAGATCGAGGGCCTGGACGCTCTCTCGGGCCCTGTCTCTCCCGGCACCGCGGTCGTGCCCGTGCGTCCGGGACGGCTTGGCCCATTGTGGCTCGGCGCGGCGGTGTTCCTGGGGGGGCTCCTCCTGGGGCTGGCTGCCGTGCTGTGGCTCGGGCGGT
>JAKEEX010000361.1 GCA_022616315.1 Myxococcaceae bacterium | reverse complement strand
CAGGTCACGGATGGCGGAACGCCGGCGCCAGAGGCCAGCGCGACGCCGGATGCGGGCGCCGCGGTCGTTCCGCCGGAGCTGGTGCAGGACTCTCCAGCCCCGTACCCCGAGGCGCTACAGGGCAGCGGGCACGACGGGGAGGTGAAGCTGGAGCTCCTGGTGGGCCCGGACGGCGCGGTGCAGGAAGTCGCCGTCGTGTCCGCCACGGACGCGGCCTTCACCGACAGCGCCACCGGTGCGGCACGCGGGCTTCATTTCCGCCCGGCCACCGTGGACGGCCAGCCCACCGCGGTGCGCCTGAGCTTCAGCTACCTCTTCCGCGCCGAGAAGCAGAAGCCACGCGCGTTCCTCGCGGGACTCGTGCGCCGTAAGGGCAACCGCCGTCCTCTCATCGGGGCCACCGTGGAGGTGGAGGGCGCGGCGCCGGTGCAGACGGACGCGGATGGGCGCTTCCGGATGGAGGTGCCTCCGGGAGGGCAGCGCGTACGCGTGAGCGCGCCAGGCCACGTCGCGTCCTCATTCCTCGAGACGCTGGAGGACGGCCAGTCGCTCGAGGTGCGCTACGGACTCGAGCCCCTCGTCGCCAATCCCTACGAGACGGTGGTGGAGGGCTCGCGCGAGACGCGCACCGAGGTGAGCCGCGTGTCGCTGCGAGACGCGGAGATCCGCGAGGTGCCCGGCACTCTTGGCGATCCGTTCCGCGTGGTGATGCTGCTTCCGGGCGTGGCGTCGGTGGGCAGTGGCCTCAGCTACCCCATCGTGCGAGGCAGCCAGCCTGCGGCCACCGGCTACTTCCTGGATGGTGTGCGCGTGCCGATGCTCTTCCACACGGGGATCGGCCCCGCGGTGGTGCACCCCGACTTCATTGACGGAGTGGACTTCTTCGCAGGTGCGCCGCCGACTCGCTACGGGCGCCTGATGGGTGGGGTGGTGGAGGGCCGCATTAGCCACCCGCGCGAGGACCGGCTGCACGCGAGTGCCTACGCGGACTTCATCAACGCCGGTGGCTTCGTGGAGGCGCCCATCAAGGAGACGGGCACCTCCATCACGGTCGCGGGCCGAATGAGCTACACGGGCCTCCTCATCCAGACGGTGGTTCCGCTGCTGGTGCCGGAGAACTCACCAGAGCCCATCTCCGAGTTCTGGGACTACCAGGCCCGGCTGGAGCAGAAGCTGGGTTCAGCGAAGCTGCGGTTGCTGGCGTTCGGAAGCTCGGACCTCGTAGGGACGCGGGCCGACAAGGAGCAGTCCTTCTCCACACAGCTCGCGCAGCGCTTCCACCGCGCGGACCTGCGCCTGAGCAGCCCGCTCGCGGGCGGCGAGGGCGAGCTGGGCTTCACCTGGGGAACGGACCAGGTGGGCATCTTCGGCCAATCCTTTGACAAGCCTGCTGGCGAGTTCACCCTCAACCAGGGCTCGCTGCGCACCTACGGTAAGTGGCT
>JAKEEX010000360.1 GCA_022616315.1 Myxococcaceae bacterium | reverse complement strand
TAGCGCGCGCCCGTCTCGAAGACGGCGAGCAGCTCGGGAGACAGCCGGGCCTTGAGGGCGTGCGCACCGAAGGCGCCCGCCGCCACCGAGAGAAACGCGTTCACCGCGCCCAGCGCCATCCACAGCTGCATGCTTGTCCGAGCCCTCAGAAGTGGAGGCCGAGCCCCACGTACGGGCCGCTCATGTAGTCCGTGTTCACGTTGCCGTCCACACGTCCCTGGTCGCTCAAGCGCAGGGAGCGCCAGCCTCCGCGCAGCGCGAGCGCTCCGAAGCGCAGCGCCAGGCCCGCCTGCAGGTCCACGCGGGTGAAGGGGAAGGGCGTCACCTCGGCGAGCGCCTCCACGTCGAGCGGACCCGCGATGCACGCCTCCAGCTGCAGGCCGAGGCCGGGGCCCAGGAAGGCGGCGCGAGGGGCGAAGGCCGCGTCCAGCCCGGCCACCAGGCGCAGGCGCGCGGTGTCCACGCTGATGAGCGAGAACCCGGGCTTGAGGGAGAGGAGCGTGATGCCGTCGCGTCCCGGGGTGCCGTCACCGGTGGGCAGGCTCAGCGCGTCCACGCGGCCGCCGAGCCCCATCCGCGCCCCCTCCACGAGGAAGCCCAGCCCGAAGCCCACGGCGCTGCCGTAGAGCTGTGCGTCCGTCGTGAAGGCGACGTGGGGGGGTGGCGCCTCCTCGCGGGGCTTGCGGGACTCGGGAACCAGCCTTTCACGCGCCTCGGTGCTGGCGGCCGTGAACAGGAGGGCCAGCGAGGCGAGCGTGACGAGGGGGTGCTTCTGCATCGGAGCTCCTCCGTTGAAGGGGCGACGGTCGTCCGGAGGGTCCCCGACGCGCGACGTGGCGACCGCATTCACACCGGGCCCTCCGTGCCTGCATGGTGCCCGATTGCCCGCTCGCCCGGCCTGCGCGCCCTCATTCAGGTGTAGAGAAGAGACATGTTGAGGACCGTCACTGTCACCCGCTACGTGACGCCCCTGCGCGAGGGGGGCTCCCTGCCCGCCATCGTCGAGGGCAGTGACGAGGGGCTGTACGTCGTCAAGTTTCGCGGAGCGGGACAGGGCGTGAAGGCGCTCGTGGCGGAGCTCATCGCCGGTGAGCTGGCGCGCGCGCTCGGCCTGAAGGTGCCGGAGGTGGTCCTGGTGGAGCTGGACCCCGCGCTCGGCCGGGCCGAGCCGGACGGGGAGATCCGCGACCTCCTGAAGGCGAGCGCGGGCCTCAACCTGGCGCTGGACTACCTGCCGGGCTCACTCACGTTCGACCCGGTCGCAGGGCCCGCGCCCTCGCCGGAGGTGGCCTCGGCCATCGTCTGGTTCGACGCCTTCATCACCAACGTGGACCGCACGCCGAAGAACCCCAACCTGCTGTGCTGGCACAAGGAGCTGTGGCTCATCGACCACGGGGCGTCGCTCTACTTCCACCACGACTGGGATGGGTACCTCGAGCGCAGCCACTCGCCCTTCGCGCCCATCCGGCAGCACGTCCTGTTGCCCTGGGCCTCGCGGCTCGCCGAGGTGGACAGCGCGCTGGCCGCCCGGGTGACGCCGGAGGTGGTGAACTCCGTGGTGAGCAGCATTCCCGAGGCGTGGCTCCAGGGCGAGCCGCACTTCGGCAGCGTGGACGCGCACCGCGCGGCCTACGCCACCTGGCTGCTCGAGCGGCGCAAGGCGTCACCCCGCTTCGTGGAGGAGGCCCTCCGTGCCCGCGCCGAGCTCGTTTGACTACGCCGTGGTGCGCGTCGTGCCGCGCGTGGAGCGCGAGGAGTTCATCAACGCGGGCGTCATCCTCTACTGCCTGACGCGCAGCTTCCTCGACGCGAGGGTGGAGCTGGACGTGCCGCGGCTGCTCGCGCTGGCACCGGACGTGGACGTGGAGGCGGTTCGCTCCCACCTGGAGGCCCTGCCGCGCATCTGCGCCGGTGGGAAGGGCGCGGGCCCCATCGGTGGCCTCCCGCAGAAGGAGCGCTGGCACTGGCTGGTGGCGCCGAGGAGCACCCTCGTCCAGACGGGGCCCGTCCACTCGGGCCTGTGCGAGGAGCCGGCCGCCGCGCTGGAGAAGCTGATGGGCCGGATGGTGCTCGCGCGGAGGTGATGGGCGGACGTGCGCGGGGACAGCGCGTCTGTCCGCCGCAAGGCAGCTCACACCGTGGGGCGCGGACGGGGCTCGCGCCGGGGGACGGTGGCGCGGAAGCTCCCCGCGGCATGGACACGACTCCCGTGGCGGCGGTGGTGGGCGTCGGGCCGGGGCTCGGGGCCGCGGTGGCGCGACGCTTCGCCCGCGAGGGCTTCGCCGTGGC
>JAKEEX010000359.1 GCA_022616315.1 Myxococcaceae bacterium | reverse complement strand
CGTGGACGAGGACGTCATCGCCGCGTGCCTCGCGAAGGTGATGCCGCTGACGCCGCGCGGAATCCGGGAGACGCTGAAGCTGGCCCGCCCCATCTACCGGACCACCGCCGCCTTCGGACACTTCGGCCGACCTGCGGATGACGCCGGGCACTTCTCCTGGGAGCGCACGGACCTCGTGGATGCGCTGGAGCAGGCGCGGAAGGGGCACAGGCGAGCGTAGGAGCGCCTCGGTCGCTCGAGCCATGGTCCCGCAAAGAGAAAGGCCCGGCCTCCTCGAGGAAGCCGGGCCCGTGACGACATGAGGAGCTGCTCGTCAGCTCACCGGCCGGACGTTGTCGGCCTGCAGGCCCTTGGGGCCCTTCTTCACATCGAACTCCACCTTCTGGCCCTCGGCCAGGGAGCGGAAGCCATCCGACTGAATGACGCTGTGGTGGCAGAACACGTCCTCACCCCCGCCATCCTGGGAGATGAAGCCGAAACCCTTCGCGTCGTTGAACCACTTCACGGTACCAGTTGCCATTGCTTGCTTCTTTCTCTTGCAGACGGGCGTTCGCCGCCCACCTGCTGCGCTCATGAACGAGCACAGGGGGCGCCTTGCCCTACTTTCCTGCGGATGTCCACACCGGAAATCGCCGTGGAGGCATCCTTCGGAATCGGGTGACCCTTTCCCCCGACGGAGAGTGCAACGTGCCACGGGGCCACGCCATTCCTACCAGCGATAGCGCTGGGGCGGTGGCGGGGGGGGTGGGGCGGGGACCGGCTCGAGCATCCCGCAAGCGAGCAGCCGGCCGACCGCAGCCTTCACCTCCTTCGGGGTGGTCCCGCAGACCTCGAGACTGCGCGTCGCCTCCTGGATCGTCTGCTCCCTCGAGCCGAACTCCACGAGATAGAGGCCGTCACTGGCCTCGAGCCCACGGGGGGCGCTCCACGCGTCACGTGCCGCGTCGAACTGGCCACGGCCCGAGCCGGCCCGCGCTGCCTCGATCATGACCGAGTAGGACGCCGTCGCCTCGCTTCCCTTCGAGGAGAGTCGGAACTTCTGCGAGCGGCCGAAGCGGACCCGGTCCGGACTCTGGTCATTGCTGTGCGCCAAGGTCGACTCGCTCTCGCGCCACCCAGGTCTCCGGACCGCACGAGGTGAATCCCGGCGCAACGACCTCCGGCCCAGGGGCCCCCGCTTCTACCACGTCAGGGGGGGCTCTGAGCCTGACGCCGGAGCGCTCTGTCCTTCACAGCGGACATGGGGTCCGCGGGGAAGGACCGGCTCCGAGCGCAGGTCCCCGCGACGTCGTGCCCGCTTGCCTGGCCCCGGTCTTGCCCTGGCCCTCCGGAACTTCTCCCCCGGAGGTCGTCCATGGAGTCCGTCCGTCGTGCTTCGACCGGCAACGTCTGCCTTCCCGAGCAGGGCAGTGAGCCTTCCGTCCCCACGGTGCCGTACGCCGTTCAGCGCGGAGATACCCTCTCGAAGCTCGCGGCGCGCCTGCAGGGGCAGGGAATCGCGGGCTCGCGGGAGGACCTCGTCCGGTTGCTGTTGTCGCTGAACCCCCAGGTGCAGCACCGGGACCGCATCGTCGCCGATGCTGTCCTTCAGCTTCCCGCGGCGGCGTCGTTTCCCACCACTGCGTCCGGAGTGTCTGGTGGTGACCGTGTCGAGGCGTATGCGGGTGGGTACTCGCGGATGCCGGTGGCGGAGGAACGGACGGGTGCGGAGAGGGGACTGACTGCGGGGGCGCTGGTGCTCACGCGCGGCGCGGGGCTCCCGGAACGCCCGGAGCCGGCGCTGTTCCAGATGAAGGACGGGACCCGCTTCGATGTCTCCGCGGACGGGACTCCGCTCTACAAGCAGAACGCGCTTGCGGGCGAAGGCGGTTGGGGGCGCCTGGCGCTCAACGAGGACGCGAGGAGAGCGGCGACCATCGGGAGGGAAGGGTGCGCGATGACCTGCGTGGCCATGGCGCTCAGCAAGCTGTCCGGGCAGACGATCACGCCCGATGTGCTGGACCGCTACCTCGATGCGAACGGGGGATACGCGCCCGGATGCAATGCGCTCCGGTGGGCGACGAGTGCGGGGGTGACGGGGGCGCCCATGCGCGTCGAGCGACACGCCGGGTGGGAACCGGACCGCATCGACACGGAGCTCGCCTCGGGACGACCCGTGGTCATCGGTGTCGACTGTAGGCCCGGCTCCGCCGGGGGCATCAACGGGACCGACCACTGGCTCTGCCTCACGCGGCGGGACCCTGAGATGCCGGATGTGTATTACGCGAACGACCCGGCTTCAGGCACCGAGGTGAAGCTCATGAGGCAGCCTGGAGGTGCCCTCGTGCAGGTGCTGGAACAGGACGGCACGAACGCGAAGCGTGCGCCGTACCGCACGAGCGGGCCATGGACGTCGTTCGGCGTGGCTTCGAGGGCGTGATCGGCGTCCCCTTCGCGCTGCGAACTCTCGGCCAAGTGGCTACATTTGCTACGACAGGTGGCGTGCCCGCCCAATCGCCGGAGGAGACGACGTTCATGGCAAATGTGCGCGCGATTGCTCGGCTGCTCGGAGGCCGGAAGGTGCTGGGGGCCGAGCTGGCGTCTACGGCGGACCTCGTGAACGCCATCCGTGAGGGGCTTCCGTATGCCTCGCTCGAGAACGTGGCGAAGAGAGTGGGACTCACCACGCTCGGGGAGAAGTCCGCGGTCCTTGGGGTCCCTGAACGGACCCTGCAGCGTCGCGCCGACAGTGGAAGGCTCGATCCATTCGAGTCGGAGCTGACCGTGCGCCTGGCTCGCGTCACCCAGCGAGCGGAGGAAGTGCTCGAGGATCCGGAGAAGGCGTACCGCTGGCTGCGCGAGCCCAATGCTTCGCTCGGTGGCAAGCGCCCCCTCGAGCTCATCCGGACCGACCTCGGCACGCGCATGGTGGAAGACACGCTCGGCCGGATCGAGTTCACGGTCTACGGCTGACCGGGTGACCGGGGGGAACTGGCGCGTGCGTCTGTGGCGGCTCAGCGAGGCGAAGAATGCGGCCCGTGCTCTGGACGGTGAGGGCGCTCGCAGATTCGGCGGTCGATGGAACTCCCCCGGGCGTCGAGCCGTGTACCTCTCCGAGCACCTGTCGCTCGCCGTCATCGAGGTGCTCGTCCACGCCAGCAGTGGGACTTTGCCGGAGCACGTCGCATTCGCAATGGACGTGCCGGACGACGTCACCGTGTATTCGCCGAAGCGGAGCGAACTGCCCTCTGTCTGGCGTTCGAGTGAAGCTCCCGTCGCCACTCAGCGTTTCGGAGATGCGTGGCTCGACCGGGGCGACGAGGCGCTCATGCGAGTGCCCTCGGTCATCATTCCGGAGGAGCTCAACTACCTCCTCAATCCCGAGCACCCGGACGCTGCCCGGCTCGTGCGACACGCACCCGTCCGCTTCAGCTTCGACCCGAGGCTCTTCAAGAGCTGATGCTCGCAACAGCGGGCCGCGTCAGGCCTCGTCCTCTCGGGCCTGCTCGCGGCGGATGCGCTCGAGGACGGCTTCGGCCTCCGTGCCCGCGCCCAGCTTCTGTGCCGCGAGCGTCGTCCTGCGCGCCTCGTTCCACCGCTCCAGGTCGCACAGCGCGGCGGCGCGGGTGAGGAGCAGCGTGGGCGTGGGCTTCGCGACGAAGGGCTCCGTCACGCCGAGCGCCTTCTCGGGCTGGGCCGTGCGCTGGTAGGCCCGCGAGAGCGTCACCGCGGCCTCCGCGTTCCCCGCATCCTGCGCGAGGACCCGCTCGAGGACGCCCACCGCGAGGGCCCAGTGGCCCGAGCCGGTGAAGAGGCCCGCCACGTCCATGAGCTCGCTCAGCGAAAGATTGTCGAAGCCGCGCGCCTTCACCTCGTCCACGAGCCGGCGCTCCAGGGGCAACCACTGGGCCTGTGGCACCACCTGGCCCCGGCACGTCCAGCGCCCGCGGACCCAGGTGTAGGTGCGCCCCTCGTGCTCGACGTCCCACTGTCGCTGCATCGTTCGCACCTTCCTCCCGGAGTCACGAGAAGGATAGCGCCTTTGCGTGGGTGGATGTCAGACCGCTCGGGGAGGATGGCCGCGTGCCTTCGACGTCTCGCCTCCTCTCCGTCCTTCCTGCTATCTACCTGACGCCCGCCGCTCCCGGCCGGTCTGACTCCTGACCCGTGCTCCACCTCGTCTACTCGAGCCAGACCGAGCTCCTGCTTGATGCTCTCGTGTCCGACGTCGGTGAGCACCGGCGGCGGCACGGGTCCTTGACGCCCGTCCAGCTGGTCCTTCCCAACCGGAACGTGGAGGCCTACCTCCGCTTCGGCATCGCGCGGGCCACGGGCATCGCCGCGAACCTCGACGTGCATTTCCTGCGGCGCTTCGTCACGGAGCTGCTGTCGCGGGGGCCCTCTCCTGTGCGGCTGGTGGATGCGGACGTGCTGCGGGGGCTCGTGCTGGGGCTGTTGCTCGATGGGGAGGTGCTGCGCCGGCCCGCGCTCGCGCCGGTGCGCAGCTATCTGTTCTCCGCGGGTGAGTCCCCGGACGCGGTGGACCTGCGCCGCTTCCAGCTCGCGGACCAGCTCTCGCGCCTCTTCGAGGAGTACAGCTACTCGCGGGACGCCATGCTGGGTGCGTGGCCGCGTGGGCCTGTGCTCGGTGAGACGCCTCTTGCGGACACCGAGGTGTGGCAGCGCGCGCTGTGGCTCGAGGTGTGCGGGCCGGAGGGGGTGCTGGCACGGCGGTCCGCGGAGGAGGGCGTGAGGTGGGTGCACCTGGGCGTGGCCCATGAGGTGCTGCGTGCCTCGGCGCTGGAGCTGCCTCCGTGCCTTCATGTCTTCGGGTTGTCGTACGTGGCCCGTGCGTTCCAGCGGATTCTCGGGGTGATGGCCGAGCGGACCGAGCTGCGCGTGTATTCGCTCAATCCGTGCCGCGAGTACTGGGAGGACGTGGAGACGGAGCGGGAGAGCGTGCGGCGGCGGGCGCGGCGGCCGCAGCGGTTGGGGGTGGGGGCGCTCACTGGGGAGGACCCGTTCGCGCTCGTGCAGGAGGGGGACACGCCCGCGCTGCGGCTGTGGGGGCGTCCGGGACGCGAGAGCATCCGGCTGTTGAACGAGCTCGCCGAGTGCGACTTCGTGGAGGCGTTTCCGGAGGTGGTTCCTGGAGGGGGTGGAGCAGGGGTGCACAACCCCCTCACCCCGTCCCTCTCCCAGGGGGAGAGGGGAAGTTGGGCGGAGAGGGGAGCTGGGCAGGGAATTGGTGGAGTGACGCTGCTTCAGCGGTTGCAGCAGGACATCCTGTTGCGAGCTCCCGTGCCCCCGGAGCCTCTGGGAGTGGGGCCGGATTCGAGTGTCCAGGTGCTCGCGTGTCCTGGAGTTCGCCGCGAGGCCGAGGCGGTGGCGGAGTCCATCTGGTCTCTGCTCGAGGAGGAGGGGGCGCGCGCGAAGGCCCGTGGCGAGCCTCCGCTGCGCTTCAACGACATCGCGGTCCTGGTGGCCGGCAAGGACAAGGCGGCGTACTTCTCGCACCTGTCCTCCGCCTTCCGCGCCTGCCACGACATTCCACACAACGTCGTGGACCTTTCCTTCACCTCCGAGAGCCGCATGGCCGAGGCGGTGGACCTGCTGCTCGCCTTCCCGCTCGGGGGCTTCTCTCGTCCGGAGGTGCTGCGCGTGCTGACGCACCCCGCGGCGCTCGCGCGCTTCCCTGGCGTGGATGCGGACCGGTGGATTGCGTGGTGCGAGCGGCTCGGCATCGTCCACGGCGCGGACCGCGAGGACCACGCGGGCACGTACATCGAGCGCGACGTTCTCAACTGGGACCAGGGACTGCGGCGCCTGGCGCTCGGTGCGTTCATGGCGGGGGCGCGCGGAGACGACGCCCAGACGCTCAAGCTGGGTGAGGAGGTGTACCTCCCCGAGGAGGTGGACCGCGGAAACCAGCCGCACGCCGTCCACCTCGCCATGGCGGTGCGCTCGCTGCTCGCGGATGCGCGCTTCGCACGGAAGGAAGCGCACTCCCTTCCGGAGTGGGCCCGCTTCATGGCGGCGCTCGTGGAGGCGCACCTGGCGCCCGCGAACGAGTTCGAGGCGCGGGAGCTGGAGCGGTGTCTCGGCGCGGTGCGCTCGCTCGCCGAGGTGGACCTGGACGGCCGGAAGGTGTCGTACCGGATTGCGTACGAGCTGGTGGCGCAGGCGCTGCGCGGGATGCCGGGCTCGCGCGGCCAGCACCTGGCAGACGGCGTCGTCGTGTCGTCGCTGCAGCCCATGCGGGCCATCCCGTTCCGGGCCGTGTTCGTCGTGGGTCTGGGAGAGGGGGAGTTCCCTTCCGTGGACCGGCGCGATCTGCTCGACCTGCGCCGCGCGCGTCCGCAGGCCGGGGACGTGAGCAGTCGCGAGCAAGACCGGTACGCGTTCCTGGAGACGCTGCTGTGCACACGCGACAGGCTCACGCTGTCGTACGTACGGCGGAATGCGCTGTCCGGGGAAGAGCTGGAGCCGTCCTCCGTGGTGCACGAGCTCCTCGGAATGCTGGAGCAGGGGTACCTGGGTGCCGGGGCTCGCGCGAGCATGGTGCGCGACGTGCCCGAGGCGCACGTGGACGCGGCCGCGGTGAAGCTGAAGGAGAGCCTGCGCGAGGTGCTCGGTGATGGGGTGATGCCGGAGCTTCACGTGCTGCGCAGGGCGATGCGGCCGGAGACCCGTGCTCGACTGGATGCGAGGCTCGGTGTGTGTGAGGTGCCTGCTCGCGTGGGTGGGTCCGCGAAGGTGGAGGCCCTGAGGTTGTCGCTCTTTGACCTGCGCCGGTTCCTCGAGTGTCCGCTGCAGGGGTACGCCTCGCGGATGCTCGGGCTCGAGGAGGTGGAGGAGGGCGACGCCCGGGAGCGGCAGGATGAGCTGTTCGCCACGCCGGGCATGGACGCAGTGGTGCGTCTGCGACGCGTGTTCCTCGCATCCCTGGGGCAGGGAGTGGACCGGCGTGCCCTCTCGTTCGAGGGGGAGTATGGCCGCGTCGCCGAGCGGATGATGGCCGCGGGCCAGGCGCCGCTCGGCGTCTTCGGGGCGGTGGAGCGGGAGGAGCATCTCGCGGTGCTCGGGCAGTGGGGACGGTCGCTGCTCGAGAGCCCGATGCGGAGTGCGTCCTTCAGCACGCACTGGCTGGGTGGGGCGGCGGAGGGTGAGGCGGTGGGGGTGCGGCATGCGGCTCTGGTGATGGAGGTGGCTCCGCGTGTGGAGGTGCGGGGGCGCATCGACGGCGTCACGGAGGGGCCCTCGGGGGCGCTCGTGTTGCAGGTGCGCTCCCTGGGGAAGGGTTGGCAGGAGGACGTGCGGCGCATGAAGGCGGCCCTGCGCGGATGGGTGGACCACCTCGCGCTCGCGGCGGCGGGCGTTCCCGCAGAGTCGGGGCACCAGGTGCGCGTGCTCGTGGGCGGCAAGGAGCCGGGGACGTTCGCGTTCCGGTTCAAGCCCGTGCGCATGGAGGAGGCGCGGGTGCAGCTGGCGGAGCTTGCCGGGGAGATGCTCTCGGGGCCGCACGACTACCTGCTGCCCTGTGAGGCGGTGTTCCTCTCGCGCAGCCAGAATCCGCCGGGGGACCTCGCGGCGTGTGTGGGCCAGGTGCTCGGGACGGAGCGGCTGTGGCACAGCTCCTTGAGCGGCCCCGTGCGTCGCATCGAGGACTTCCGTGCGCCCGCACCGGAGGTGGCGGAGGCCATGGTGGAGCGCCGCTTCGGGCCCTTCTTCGCGCAGCTCGAGGCCCTGGAGGAATGAGGTGACGACGCCTCGCTACGAGAAGCCCGCGATCCTCGCGGAGGTTCCGCGCGACAGCTCGGCGGTCATCGAGGCCTCCGCCGGCACGGGCAAGACGTACACGCTCGAGCACCTCGTCGTGGAGCTGCTCCTCGTGGTGGGTGTCCGCATCGAGGAGGTGCTCGTCGTCACCTTCACCGAGCGGGCCACCGCGGAGCTGCGCGCCCGCGTGCGCAAGAAGCTCGAGGAGCTGCTCGCCTGGACGGGCACGGCGGAGGGCGTGCCGGACGCGCAGTGCTGGACGCTGGATGCGGAGGCGAGACGTCGCATCGAGATGGCGTTGACGTCGCTGGACGCCGCCACCATCTCCACCATCCACGGCTTCTGCCAGCGCGTCCTCTCCGAGCAGGCCTTCGCCAACGGTCGCCTCTTCGGCGAGACGCAGGTGGATGCGCGCGAGGCCTTCGGTGCCGCCTTCCGCGAGGAGCTGCGCACGCGCCTGGCCCGTGAGGACGCACCGCGCGCGCTGCTGGAGCTGTGGCTCCGCGAGGTGGGGGACCTCGAGCGGCTCGAGGCGCTGCTCTTCCGCTGCAGCACCGAGCGTGGCGCGCTGGAGCCGAGGTTCGACGGCCCCACGCTCCTCGGCGCGGTGCGCGCGTGTCCGCTCACCGCAGACGCGCTGAAGCAGCTGGAGCTGGAGTGGGCGCAGGAGAAGTTGCACGCGGCAACCCGGAAGGCGCTCCGCAAGCACCTCGAGTCGCTCGCGGCGTGGTGCACCGAGCGCCAGGGACGCGAGGACGCGGAGGGCCTGCTCGCGGAGTTCCGGGCGTGGCGCGGCAGCGGCTCGGGGAGCTACCTGGGCGAGAAGCTTCCCGAGCGGGTGGGGACTCTCGGGACGCAGGTGTGCGCGTGGTACCTGGCCCTGCTCCAGAGCGCGCCCTCCTTCGAGGCGGCCGTCGTGCACGCCATGCTGCCCGGGGTGCGCAAGCGCCTCGCGGAGCGCAAGCGGGAGCTCGGCCACATCGACTTCGACGACATGCTGCTGCACGTCCGCGATGGACTCCGCGGACCACAGGGGGAGGCGCTCGCCCAGGCGCTTCGTGAGCGCTACCGCTATGCGCTCGTGGACGAGTTCCAGGACACCGACGAGGTGCAGTGGGAGGTGTTCCGACGCGTCTTCCACGAGAGCGGTGGCAGGAGCGTCCTCTACGTCATCGGTGACCCCAAGCAGGCCATCTACAGCTTCCGCGGCGCGGACGTGCAGACGTACCTGAAGGCGCGCCAGACGGTGGTGGACGCAGGTGGGGCCTTCGTGCAGCTGCGCACCAACTTCCGCTCCACGCGGCGCATGGTGGACGCGGTGAACCACCTGCTCGCGCAGGAGGCCTCCCCGCCCTTCTTCGATGGGGCCATTCGCTACGAGCAGCCCGTCGACTGCGGGAAGAAGGACTTCACCGCCGCGGGCCCGGATGGCGCGGAGGCCGCACCGGTGCAGCTGTGGCGCTTCGTCGGGGAGGGGAGGCTCACCGCTGGCGACGTGCGCGGTGCGCTCGGGCGGCGGATGGCGGAGGAGATTCGCTCCCTCCTCTCCGCGGAGCCGGCGCCGCTGCGGTTGCGGAGGGGCGGCGAGGAGAGGCGTGTGCGGGCGAAGGACATCTTCGTCCTCACGCGGACCGAAGCAGAAGGGCGCGAGCTCGCCCAGTGGCTGCGCGCCGAGGGCGTTCCCGTCGCGTTCTTCAAGCAGGACGGCCTCTTCCAGTCCGAGGAGGCCATGGACGTGCGAGACGTGCTGGCGGCGATTGCTGCGCCGGAGGACCGCTCCGCCCGCATGCGCGCGTGGATGGGGCCGTTCTTCGCGGTGCCGCTGCAGGAGCTGGCGCACGCCGAGGAGCTGCCCGCGACGCACCCGCTCCTGGCGCGGCTGCTCGCGTGGAAGGCGCTGGGCGACGTGCGCAACTACGAGGAGCTCTTTCCGCGGGTGCTCGAGGAGAGCGGTGTGGTGCAGCGGGAGCTGTTCCTCGGCACGTCCCGGCGGCGGCTCACGAACTACCAGCACCTGGCCGAGGTGCTGCTCGAGGAGGTGGGCCGGGCGCGCTGCTCGCTGCCGGAGCTCGTGCAGTTCCTCCAGGCGTGCATCGAGGGGCGCCGGCTCCCCCCCGGCGAGAACGGCAACGTGCAGCGCCTGGAGAGCGAGCGGGACGCCGTGCAGTTCATGACGATGCACAAGAGCAAGGGGCTGGAGGCCCCCGTCGTGTTCCTCGCCGGGGGCTTCACCCGAGGCCCGGCGGATGTCGTCTCCCTGCTGCACCGGGACGGCAAGCGCGTCGCGTGGGTGGGGAGCGCGGACGACGAGGTGGAGGGGCTCATCGAGCAGGAGCGAGCGGAGGAGGACCAGCGTCTGCTCTACGTCGCGCTCACGCGCGCGGGGGCCAGGCTGTACCTGCCGTACTTCGCCGAATTGTCGGACGCGGAGCGCGCTGCCCTCGAGTCGAGCCCCCTCTCCCCCTCGGAGAGGGACGGGGTGAGGGGAAGCAGCAACCGTGCTCCCCCCTCCGGAAACTTCCGTTCCCTGAGCGGTCCCTACCGATTGCTCAACGCGTGCCTGGAGGCACGGCGCTCAGAGGGGCACGCGGGGGAGACGGAAGGCTTCGTCCGGGAGGACGTGTGGTGCCGCGAGGCCGAGCCCGTGGAGGTGCCCGAGGCGCTGCTCGCCCGGTGGGAGCCGCCTGCGGAGCTGCTCGAGGAGGTGCCCGCGGACGGACGCGTGGAGGAGCTGCGGCGGGCGCACGCGGGGTTCCTCGTCACGTCGTACTCGCGTCTCGCACGCCTGCGCTCCGTGGAGGTGGACGACGCGCGCGAGGACCTCGTGGCGGTGCGCGACGCGGAGTGGCCGGTGCTTCCGGAGGACCACCTTCCGGCGGGTGTCACCACGGGGGTGTTCCTCCACGAGGTGCTCGAGCGGGTGCCCGTGGCAACCGTGGCGGAGTCGGAGCGCTTCGAGACGTGGGCGGAGCGCGAGGATGTGACGCAGCTGATGGAGGAGGTCGCACAGCGGCACGGCGTGGAGGAGAGGTACCTGTCGCACGCGCGGGAGCTGACGTGGAATGCCCTGCGCACTCCCGTGACACTGCCGGGCGGGACGGTGCTGCCGGGTGTCGCGCATGCGGCGCGCGTGCTGCGGGAGGTGGAGTTCCTCTACCCCATCCCCGAGGAGGCCCACCCGCTGCTGGGGCGCAGAAGGGAGGGGAGGTACAGCATCGAGCGCGGGTGCGTGCGCGGGTTCATCGACCTGGTGCTCGAGCACAAGGGGCGCGTGTACTTCGCGGACTGGAAGAGCGACCTGCTTCCACGCTTCGACCTGGCCGCCGTGTCCGCGCACGTGACCGCGCACTATGCAATCCAGGAGCAGCTGTACACGCTCGCGGTGGTGCGCATGCTCGGACTGCGCACGGAGGCGGAGTACGAGGCCCGCTTCGGCGGGAGTCTGTACCTGTTCCTCCGCGGGATGCGTGTGGGGGAGGTGGGGCCGGAGGGCGTCTGCGCGACGCGGGTGCCGTGGCGGCAGGTGGTGGCGTGGGAGGAGGCGCTGCTGAAGCGCGAAGAGTGGGGCGTGGCCCGGGTTGGGTGAGGGGCGGAGTGGAGAGAACGGGGGTGCACAGCCCCCTCACCCTGTCCCTCTCCCAGAGGGAGAGGGGAAGTTGGG
>JAKEEX010000040.1 GCA_022616315.1 Myxococcaceae bacterium | reverse complement strand
GCCGTCATCGTCGTCCTCGTTGCGCACGCCGTCGCCCCCGCCCGCGGCACCGTCACCGTCGCAGTCGTTGACGCAGTAGCCGTCACCGTCGATGTCGTACAAGAGCTCGCTGAGCAGGTAGAACGCGGGGTTCACGCTCACCCCGTTCTGTGCCGTCATCAGCGACGTGTAGCGGGCCGCATAGCGCGCATCCACCGGATAGCGGACGTTGAAGGCCCGCGCGCCCGTCGTCACCCCGTCCGCGGGGTCGAAGTCGTCGTAGACGAGCTGCTTGGCCCCTGCGAAGGCGTCGTTGCCCGGCTGGTAGATGACGTCCCCGTAGTAGCGCGCCAGCGCATCGATGACGCCGGTGGCGCCGCTGCCGAGGTTCAGGATGTGCTTGGCGACCGGCGAGCCCCGGTGCGGCGAGGAGACGCTCACCAGCACCCGCACCACGGTGGTGCCGCGCCGCTCGTAGAGCACCCGCGCCGCCTTGCGTGCGTCCAGGCCGCCCTGCGAGTGGCCGATGAGGTTCACCCGCGAAGCGCCCGCGGTGGCCATGAAGCCCTCCACGTCGTTGGCCAGGTCCAGCCCGCGCGCCTCGGACGTCTGGAATGCCTGCACCTGGGCGACGAACGAGCGCTGTCCGTCGTCGATGTCCTCGTTGCACGCAATCTCGAGGAACGCATCGCAGGCGTCCCCGACGAAGGTGCCGTAGTCGTCCCCCCAGTAGTCGTACCCGAGGAGGTCGTCGAAGCCGCCCATCCCGTGGGCGAACACGACCGGGAAGGTGGTCCGTGCCGCGCCTGCCGAGGCCTCGGAGGCGCCCCCGAGGACCGCCGCTGCCACTGCCAGAAGAACTGCGTGGCGTCTCGCCATCGGCCGCTCCTTGTTGCGGGTGCGGGTGCGGACAGCACGGAGCGCGTCCAGGCGCACAGCGGCTTGGCCGCCCCCGGTGGGACGACGGTGGCACGATGCGCGACAGTTCGAGCACAAATGACGCGACGTGTTGTCACGCACGGGTGTCGGACGGGCAGGGCTCCCCGCAGCGGGGAACTCTTCCCATGGCGAGATCCTTCACCGCACAATCACGCCATGGCCACTCGCGACCATTGGAACGGTGCTCGATTCGACCCGCGCGACGACCGCGGTCACTATGAGAGCTGGTTTCAGCGCGCCAACGATTCGACTGGCAACCGCGCGTTCTGGATCCGCTACACGATCTTCTCGCCGGCGGGCCGCCCGCAGGACGCCGTCGGCGAGCTTTGGGCGATCTCGTTCGATCGCGAGCCCAGACGCATCGTCGCCGTCAAGGAAGTGAAGCGGATCGCCGACTGCTCGTTCGCGAGGGACCGGCTCGGCGTCGCGATCGGCGGCGCGCGTCTCGACGACGCCTCGCTGCGCGGCACCGCGACCGCGAACCAGCACACGATCGCGTGGGACCTCTCCTACGGTGGTGGCCAGGAGCCGATGCTGCTGCTTCCCGAGCGGCTCTACGCGGCCCGCTTGCCGCGCGCCAAGGTGCTCGTCGGACGCCCGCTCGCCAGGTTCTCCGGCTCGTTCACCGTCGATGGCGCCGCCGTCCTCGTCGACAACTGGGTCGGTAGCCAGAACCACAACTGGGGCAGCCGCCACACGGATCGATACGCGTGGGGCCAGGTCGCCGGATTCGAGGAGGAGCCCGACGCCTTTCTCGAGTGCTCGACGGCGCGGCTCAAGGTCGGCCCGCTGTGGACGCCATGGATGAGCCCGGTCGTGCTGCAGCTCGGCGGCGAAACGCTTGGCTTCAACGCGCTGCCGCGCGCGATCCGCGCGAACGGCCGCTACAGCCCGTACGACTGGCGCATCGAGACTTCCGGCCGCGCCGGCACGCTCGAGCTCCGCATCCGCGCCGACGCCTCGGACTTCGTCGCGCTTCGCTACGAGAACCCGCCGGGCGGCGCCAAGATCTGTCTCAACTCCAAGCTCGCGAGCTGCGAGCTCCGGCTGCGCCGCCCCGGCAAGCCCGCGCTCGACCTGCACTCGACGCGCGCGGCGTTCGAGATCCTCGACGACGTCGCACCGCCGGGCGTCAGGCCCGAGGTCTGAGCGCCCAAGAGGTCGGCGACATTCCTTGCTCCGAGCGACGAGTCGAAGGGGCGGTTGCTACCTGAACCGCACAGGCACAGTGGCCCCCCCTGGATGAAGGTATCAGCGTGATCTAGGCACGCCGGTGCTCACTCCCCATGCCCAAGGTCGCCGACTTCATCGAGCAACACCGCGAGCGCGTAGGAGGGATTCGAGCCCTGTTGCGAACGGAGAGGGGGCAAGGGATGCGTACGCGGCGGGGCCCAAGCATTCGCCAGTGGCACCATTGCCTGGCGCTGCACCTGGGCACATTCCGCGGCGGCGTCCGCACGTCCACCCCCGTCCACCGAAAGCGCTGCTGCAGAGACTGGGCCTGGTAGGCCTGCCGCACATCCTCCGGGCCCTCGGACGGCAGCGCACCGCGGCTCTCCAGCAGGCGCAGCACCCGGTGGCGTACCACCATCAGCAACCGTTCCACCCCGTCCCGCCGCCGCCCATGCCCCACCTCGTCCAAGGCGGACGCTACGGTGGCTCTCCGACATGGGCGCGTCAGAAGGCGACGTTCCCAACCTTCAGCTCACACCCTGAAGCTCATGAGTCAGTTCTTCCTCGAACGGTCCGCTCCGTTGGCCGCGGGCCACACTTCGGCAACGGCTCCTTGAGCTTCGCGCCTTCGTCCAGCACCAGGATGGCGAGCAGCTTCGCGCGTCGTGTCCTGCTCGCGTTGCGCGAGACGAGGTGCGGCGTCTGCGGCGGCTCGTACCAGGTTTCGCCCGCGCTGTAGGTGGTCGCGGTCTGCCCCTGCAGCTGGCTCGTCACTGCGCTCTCGACGACGAACGCAAACACCGAGCCGGAATGCACGTGCGCAGTCGACGCCTGGCCGGGCTCGTAGGTCACTAGCACCAGGGCCACCTCCTTCCCGGGCACATCCGGCAATTTCTGTCGCCGCAGCAGCGTCACGGTCTCCTCGCCTGCGTCTCGAGCGGCGGCCGGAATCAGCAGTCCCGCACCGGCGGCAATGACAACGGCGAGCAAGGCGAGGGAGAAATGGCGACTCCTCTTCATGCTCTCGCTCCTCAGGCCGCGACCTGCAGGACGATCTTGCCGGGCCTGTGCGGCTTGCCCTCCAGCATCTCGTGCGCGGACCGGGCCTGGGCGAGCGGCAGCACCTCGCCCACCTTCACTCGCAGCTCGCCGGAGTCGATCCTCCGGGCAATCTCCTTCAGCCTCGCCGTCGTCACCTCGACAAGGAAGAAAAGGGCGCGGATGCCCTGCTGCCTCGCCCTGGCTTCGTCCGGCGGGGCGACCGACGACACGAGAATGCCGCCAGGCTTCACGACACCGTAGGAGCGGGCGAGGAGGTCTCCGCCGACGGTGTCGATGACCACGTCGACGTCCTTCGCCACCGCCTCGAACCGCGTCACCGTCGAGTCGATCACCGTCTCGACGCCGAGGCTCCGGACACTGTCGGTCTGGTGCGGAAGGGCCGTGGCAATCACCGATGCGCCCGCGGACCTGGCCAGCCGCACGGCATAGGCGCCCACGTTTCCTGCGGCCCCGTGAACGAGGACCGACTGCCCACGCACGACGTGCCCGTGGTCGAACACCATCTGCCAGGCCGTGACCGCCACGACCGGCACGGAGGCCGCCTGGATGTGGTCCAGTGTCCCCGGTTTCGGGGCGAGCATGGCCGCCTCTGCCAGGGCGTACTCTGCGTAGGCGCCGGTGAACCGCTTGTTGGTGACGCCGAACACGGCATCGCCCGGACGCAGGTGTGCGACCCCCGGTCCGAGCTCCTCGATGGTGCCGGAGATGTCGGAGCCGAGCGTCAGCGGAAGTGGCTGCGGGAGAGCACTCCGTCCTGCGCGGATCCAGGCATCCCACGGCCCAACGCCAGCCGCCTGGACCCGGACGAGCACCTGGCCCTCGCCAGGGACCGGCCGGGCGACGTCCTCGAAGCGCATGACCTCAGGACCGCCAAACTCGTACACGCGCACGGCCTTCATCGTCCGGGCCGTGGCGACAGGGGTTGTCCTGGGACCTGGCACGAGAGCGTCCTTTCGCGTGAGCGGGAGGAGCGGCGCTCGCGATGCCGTCAGACAGGTCGAAGAGCATCAAGAGAATGGACGGGAGTCTGCCTCCTTCCGGTCACTCTCCGAGCTGCGACGGCCCGAAGGGATGGGCCGGCACCTCCAGGCGCACGTCGTCGTAGAGGACCTCGCCCTCGTAGTAGTTGGAGTGCGGGTCGCCGAACATGAAGAAGTCCGGCCAGCCCTCTCCCGGGGGCCAGAAGGGAGCCTCCGGGCCGAGGGACGCGAAGGAGCGCGTGTCCACGCAGTCACCCGCATCCTCCCCCGGGCGATTGAAGTGCCAGACGCACGCCTGCCGCGCGTCGATGCCGACGCGATAGGTGGTCCGCCCGCCGTAGCGGAAGCGCCCGGACACCTCGAGGATCCAGACGTCACCCTCTCGCGTGATGGAGACGTCGTACCACTCGTCCGGGAGGTAGGCGTCCACCGCGCGGATGGCCCCCGGGGGCTGCCACCCGCCCGCGGAGAACGAGAGGAACGGCTTGCCCGACATCTCCGAGCCCTCACCGCGGCCGTCGATGGCGAACATCATCACCGGGTGCTCGCCGCTCGGGCGGAAGCCCTCGCCATCGAAGACCTCCATCCACGGCGGGAAGTGGTTGTCCGAGTCGATGACCACCTTGCGGTGGTGGTGAATCCAGACGCTGTTGTGGGGCCGCGGGAGCGCGTCGAGGATGGTGAGCCAGTAGAAGCCGTTCTGCTTCCGCGCGTCGTCCGGGCGCCACGGCTCCCCCTTCTCCTCGTCGTCGTAGCCGTTCAGCCCCGGCAGTCCGTCGCCGAAGCGCGGGAAGCCCACGCGCAGGGACAAGCGGTAGGTGGGCGGGAGGGGCGAGCTGACACGGATGACGGTGGCATCCGTGTGCGCCGGCGAGGCAATGCGCAGCACCCGGTTGTCGGGCCGCGCCGGGTCGGACACCACCGCGACGAAGTCCGTCCAGCTGGCCCCGGACGAGCGCGTGTAGGACTCCGCCGTGAGCCACCCGCCCTGACCGAACGGCGCCGTCGCACGGAAGGCCTCGGGCGGGGGCGTGATGCCGCGGTCGCGGAAGAAGCGGCCGGCATCGGCGAAGGGGCCGTCATCGGGGACCTCGTCCACCCGCCACCCGGGCTCACCGAAGTCGACGTGCTCGAAGGTCTCCTCCGCGACCGTCACCCAGCCGGATGGCACGTCGTCCCCCTGCCCCAGGGCTGCCAGCATCCATATCCCGAGCCCAGCCATCGCACCGCGCATCGCTCCCCCATGAAGGAACAACGGAGGGGGCCTCTTGACATCGGACCTAACGTTGTTAGATAAGTTGAGCGTTGTTCCGGGAGAGAGCCATGGGTTCGAAGGAGCGAAGAGAGCGGGAGCGGCAGGCCACGCGCGCGAACATCCTCGCGGCGGTGCGGGCCATCGCGGGAAGCCAGGGCTGGCCCGCCGTCACCGTCCGGCGCATCGCGGAGCACATCGAGTACACGGCGCCCGTCGTCTACGAGCACTTCGAGAACAAGGAGGCGGTCCTCACGGAGCTGCTGCGCCAGGGCTTCGAGGACCTCGCCGCCCGGCTCGAGAAGGCGAGCAGGTCCACGGAGGAGCCGACGGAGAGGGTGCTCGCCGTCGCCGAGGCCTACTGCGCCTTCTCGCGGCGCGAGTCCGAGGTCTATGCCCTCATGCACGGGATGGGAGGCGTGCCGCTCGAGCCGGCGGAGCTGACGCGCGGCGCACAGCAGGTCTGCGACGTCGCGCTCGACGTCGTGCAGCGGTGGGCGCAGGCGAGCCGCACGAAGCTGGCGGACCCGCTGGAGGCGACCGAGCTCCTGTGGAGCGCGCTGCACGGCCTCGCGTGCCTCTCCTACTCGGGACGGCTGGGAGGCAAGGAGCTGGAAGCACGCGCCCGCAGCGCCGTCCTGGACCTGCTCGCAGGCTGGCGCTCGCGAAGCCGCGCAGGCTGAGGGCGCGCCGGCCCTGTTTTTTTGTCCGCCGTCTAACGTCGTTAGATTTTCTCGGAACGGAGACTCACATGACCCAGAATCGGAATGCGCTCGTCCTCGGCGCCACCGGAGGCATCGGTGGTGAGGTCGCACGGAGGCTGAGGGCGCGTGGCTGGAACGTCCGGACCCTGCACCGCGACGCCACGAGGATGGCGGCCGGCCAGCCCGGCTTCACCTGGCTCCAGGGGGACGCCATGCGCCGCGAGGACGTCGTGAGCGCGGCTCGGGGTGTGTCCCTCATCGTTCACGCGGTGAACCCGCCCGGCTACCGCAACTGGGGCGAGCTGGTGCTGCCGATGCTGGACAACACGCTCGAGGCGGCACGGGAGACCGGCGCCCGCATCCTCCTGCCGGGGACGGTCTACAACTACGGGCCCAATGCGTTCCCGGACGTGGACGAGACGTCCCCGCAGAACCCCGTCACCCGCAAGGGCGCCATCCGGGCCGAGATGGAGCGCCGCCTGCGCGCAGCCGCCGCGAGCGGCGAGGCGAAGGTGCTCATCGTCCGCGCGGGTGACTTCTTCGGGCCGAAGGCGGGCAACAACTGGTTCTCACAGGGCCTGGTCAAGCCTGGCCAGTCCGTCACCGTCATCAACTCCCCGGGCAAACAGGGCATCGGCCACCAGTGGGCCTACCTCCCGGACGTCGCCGAGACCATGGTGCAGCTGGTGGAGCGGGAGGAGGCGCTCGAGGACTTCGCGACGTTCCACATGAACGGCCACTGGGACGACGACGGAACCCGGATGGTCGAGGCCATCCGCCGGGCCGTCGGCACTCCGGGCCTGAAGTTGAGCGCCTTTCCGTGGTGGGTGCTGGGGCTGGCCTCGCCCTTCGTACCGCTGTTCCGGGAGCTGAAGGAGATGCGCTACCTCTGGAAGACGCCGGTCCGCATGCGCAATGCGCGCCTCCTGGGTGTGCTCGGCACGGAGCCGCACACGCCGCTCGACGAAGCCGTCCACACCACGCTGGTTGGCCTCGGCTGCCTGCCGGGCAGCGCCTCGCCCTCGTCACTCTGAGAGGGCCGCCTCCCCCAGTCCAGACACGAGGACCGCGACCACCTCTCGTGCCGCAGCGTGGCCCGGGTCCAGCGACGGGTTGTAGACGGTCACCGTCATCCCGACGAGACGTGCCCCTCCCCGGAGGCGCCGCAGCACCTCCACGAGCTCGGCCGGACGCAGGCCTCCGGGGATGCGGTAGTCCAGCGCCGGCATGACGGCATCATCCAGGACGTCGCAGTCGAGGTGGATCCACACTCCCTGCAGAACGGGACGTGAGAGCACCTCGAGGGCGCGCGCGACGCTCACCGCCACCCCGTCACGGCGCACGTCTGCGAGCTCGATGGCGCGCACGCCGCACTCCGCGAAGGCACGGCTCTCCGCCTCGAGCGCCACGTCCCGGTCCCGGCGCCCCAGCTGCACGATGTCCTCGGCGCGGAGGCTCGGGCCGAGTCCCTCGAGGTTCGAGAGGACCTCCGGCCCGTGACCCGTCACGAAGGCGAGGTCCGTGTCCGAGACCTCGCCCGTGGGTGAGTCCGCAGGTGGACAGGTGTCTGTGTGCGCGTCGAGGAACAGCAGCCCGT
The DNA here is from genome assembly GCA_022616315.1 of Myxococcaceae bacterium. Taxonomy (GTDB): domain Bacteria; phylum Myxococcota; class Myxococcia; order Myxococcales; family Myxococcaceae; genus JAKEEX01. The sequence continues at coordinate 10,543 of JAKEEX010000040.1, read as the reverse complement.
AGCGCCCCCTCCGGCGCAGCGCGAGCGCCGCGCCCAGGAGCACACTGTCGTCTCCACCGAGCACGAGCGGCACCTCACCGCGGTCCATCGCCTGCGAGATGGCGCTCGCAACCCGCCCGGCGTGCTCCGCGATACCGGGGGCGTTGAGGAGGTGCGTGGTGCCATCGCGCACGGGGGAATAGGCCGCACGGGGCTCCACCCGGCCCACCAGGGGTGCGCGGAGCCTCGCTGCGAGCTGCTCCTCGAGAAGCACGTCACCCAGCCGCTCCACACCACCGGGGCGCAGCCCGAGGTTCGTCGGCGCTTGCAGGATGGTGAGGCGCACCCGTCCTCATTGGGACTGCTGCGCCTGGGTGTCAGGAGCGTTAGCGGAAGCCAGGTGCGTCTGGAGGAACCTCGCCATCCGCGCGTAGAACTCCATCTGGTTCTCGCGCCGCGCGAGCGAGTGGCCCTCGTTGTCCTTCACCATGTACTCGACCGGCACCTTGCTCCGGCGAACCGCGCTGACGATGAGGTCGGACTCCGCGCGGGGCACGCGTGGATCATTGGCGCCTGCGTAGACGAAGAGTGGATCCTGAATCTTGCCCGTGTCCTTGAGGGGGGAGATGGAATCCAGGAACGCGGCGTCCTTCTCGGGGTGACCGAACTCCAGGTGGAAGACCTCGCGGATCAACCCGCTCGTCGAGGCCATGAAGGTCTTGAGGTTCGCCACTCCGAAGAGGTTCACGCCGGCGCGGTACAGCTCGGGGAAGCGCGTGAGCCCGATCAGCGTCGTGTAGCCGCCGTAGCTGCCGCCGTAGATGACGACCCTGTCCTTGTCAGCCCAGGGCTGGGAGGCCGCCCACCTCGAGCTCGCCTCGATGTCCTTGAACGCGTCGAGCCGCCTGGGCCCGTTGTCCGCCTCCTCGAACGCGCGGCCGAACCCGCCGGAGCCCCGCACGTTGGGCTCCACCCACACGTACCCCTGGGCGACGAAGAACGCCGCCATCGGCGACCAGCCAATCGTGGAGGTTCCCGCAGGACCACCGTGGTAGCTGACGATGACGGGGCGCCGCGTCCCCTTGTCGCCCTTCTGCCGGTAGACGTGCACCGGGATGACGGTGCCATCGAAGCCCTTCACCTCGGCGAGGGAGGTCTCGATGACGGGCAACCCCTTCAGCGTTGGACGAGCATCGGACCGCAGCGGTGACACCTTCCCGGTCCTGGAGTCGATGGCGAAGACGTCCGTCGGAGTCCCCGGCGTGGACCAGGTCAGCGTGAGCCGACGCCCGTCGTCCGAGAAGTCGCGTGGGAATCCGCGTCCGAGCGGCAGCTGGACCTTCGCGGTCGGCTTCAGCGTCCGGGCGTGGAGCAGTCGCACCTCGTGGTGATTTCCTGCGAGCAGCCCCAGCGCGAGCCGGTCACCCTTCTTCGACACGCTCACGCCGACGACCTCCGCGTTCGCCGGCTTCCGCTCGGTGTAGCGCGCCAGCTCCTTGCCGGTGGATGCGTCCATCGCGAGCAGGAGTGCCGCCTCCTTCCCCGCATCGGTGGCGACGAACACGCGCTTCCCGTCCGCGGAGAACATGGCATCGTGGACCGAGACCTTCCCCTCGACCGGATAGAGCTCCTTCGCCTTGCCGGTGGCGAAGTCGACGAGCATGAGGTGGTTCTCCGAGTTGGAGGGGAACTCCACGAAGAGACCCCGCTTGCCATCGCGGCTCACGTCCGTGAGGCCTCCCGGGCGGTCGCTGGTGTAGAGCGCCTTTGCAGGCCCCGGCGCGCGTGCTGGCGCCGAGTAGACGGTGGAGCGCGCTTCACGCATGTCGCGGGCGCTGAAGAAGAACGTCCCGGGCGCGCCGTCGACGACGATGATGCCGTCGCGGTTCAGCTTGCCGGAGGTGAGCTCGACGGGGGCCTTCCCGTCGAAGCCGACGCGGTAGACGGCCCAGTTCTCGTCGGCCCCCTTGTCCGAGCGGAAGAGGATGGCCTCTCCGTCCGGGGTGATGACCGCGCCATTCATGCGCTCGGGCCAGTGGAGCAGCCGCGTCGCCGGAGCGCTGGGCCTGGCAGGGTCACCGACGTAGAGCTGGGGCAGCCCATCGCGGTTGGAGACAAAGAGCATCCGCTTGCCGTCCGGAGACAGGACGGGGTCGCTGTTCGAGAACGCATCGATGAACCCGGCGGCCCGCTTCGCGAGCTCTGTGTCCCGCGCGGCGTCCTTGCCCGATGGCTTGTCCGGTGCGACCAGCGCCTGCTTCGCGGCGCCTGCGGGGGCGGGCGTCGCTGCGACCGCGCCTGCGAATGCCGAAATCGAGATGCAGCACAGCACTGCGGAAACGAGCTTGTGACAGCGTGTCATGGCTCCCCCTCCCCGTGTGTCGGTGAGGCCCGGAACCCTGAATCACCCGTCGCTTGCTGGGAAAGGTGCAGAGCGGAACAGGTCGGCCAATGCACACTTGACCGTCTTCAGCCGGCGCGCGTTCGCCCGTCGTCCGGGTCCGCGAGCAGCGGCCCCTCCATCGGCTCGAGCGTCAGAGCAGCCGGCGCATGCTCGCGATGCGCCGCTCGTCGTGCCAGCGCTGCAGCAGACGCGCGAGCTCCTCACACTGCCGCGCGCGTGCCGCCTGGACGTCCTCGCGGAGCGCATGGGCCACCGCGCGGCCGGGGGGCGGTCCTTCCGAGGCCAGGCGCGCGAGCAGCTCCAGGCGCACGTCCGAGTCGTGCAGCTCGCCCAGGGACTCCTGCAGCGGCTCGAGCACCTCGAGCACCCTGGCCATCTGCCCGAGCACGGCGGAGGCAACCTCCACCTCGTAGCGCAGCTTCTTGACCGTGATGCGCAGCGCGTGCGCATGGGACGCATCGGGCGCCTCCTGGTACACGGCCATCCTCGCCTTCAGCCGTCGCAGGCGCTCGCGCAGCGCGCGCGTGAGGTGCCGCCTCCCCACGCGGCGCGCGTCCTCGTGCTCCGCGAGGCGACCGAGAAGCGCGGGCACGGTACGCGTCTCCCAGCGCGCGAGCTCGTCGCACAGCGTTGCCTCCAGTTGCGAGAGGGGCGCACGCACCGTCTCCACCAGCAGCCGGAGCCCTTCGCGCAGGCCCCTCCGGCCCCGCACCCCGGCGAGCCACGCGGCCTGGACGTGCACGTCTCTCACCGCGCCGAGCGCGTCCTGCAGGCGCTTGACCTGGCGCTGGCAGCGGGACAGCGGGGCCTCCTGCCCGAGCAGACCGAGCGCCGCGCGCAGGCGCCGGCACGCCGTCCGCATGTCGTGCACCGCGTCCGGCTCGAGCGGCGACTGCGGGTGCGGCGCGTGGCGGAAGACATCGGCCAGGCGCACGGAGATGAGCCGGCGCGCCAGCTCGTCGCGTCGCATGTCCGAGCTGACACCGCGTGCGGGAGTGGGGCGCGCCATCGCTGCTCGTCCTCCTCGTCTCCGCGCCATCCGGCGCAGCCTGCACGCGCGCTGACACAGGAGCGCGTGGGCCTCCCCCTCCACCCCAACCGGGGGTCCCCGGTCAGCGTGGCGCTTGGATGCTACCGCCGCCAGGAGGATGGGCGTGCACATGCTTCACGGGTGGACTTCCCGTGGAGGAGTGAGCACAGATGGCCATCGCAGACGCAGCAGCGACCGTGCCCACGTGGGCGGCGCGGGAGGGCTCCCAGGGCCTCCTCCCCCGCCTGGCGGGAACCTTGAGACGAGAGGCGCACGTCCGCTCGCTGCGCGCCGGACGCTGGTACGGACCCCTCCTGGCGACGTTCCTCCAGTGGGAGGAGCGCCGTGCGGGCGAGCGTGGCCTCACCCCATCGGACACGGGGCGCATCATCCGGCGCGGCTCGCTGGAGGCGGCGCTGCTGGGACTGGGCTCCGGAACGGCCACCACCGCGGCCTCCGCATACACACTCCAGGCTCCGGGGCCGGGGGCCCTCCTCGCGCTCCCGGCATCGTTCCTGGCCGTCCTTGCCGACATGGCGCTCCGCACGCTGCTCCACGTGCGGATGGCGGGCGACCTCGCGCAAGCATCCGGCGCTCCTCTCTCACGGGACGACGCGTTGAGTCTCATACGCCTCCATGCGTTGACCTTCGACATCGAGCGCAACGGAGACGCGGAGGACTCCGGCAGAGCACGCATCCACTCCCTGATGCGGGAGGAGGCCGGCGAGCTGGAGGAGAGAGTGGGTCGGGCGCTGCTCGGAGAGAGCGTGGCGCGCACTGCCATCCCCCTTGCGAGCGTGGTGACCGCTTCCGTGGCGAACTGGCGGCGAACCCGGAGGCTCGGAGAGGCCATGTTGGGCTACCTCCAGCTCAGCCGCGTGCTCGACGACGCCCTCGGTGCCGTTCGCGCCCGCAGCGCGGCGAGCGTCGAGCTCCTCGTCGAGGGTGCCTGGTTCCTCTTCACTGCGGATGGACCGCTCTCGGATGCCGAGGCGGTGGTGCTCGTCCACCTCTTGTCCGAGCGCCCACCGACTGCGCGCGCGCGGCTATCGGAGAGGCTGGTGGGGGACGCTTCCGCGTGGTTGAAGCGCCTCGACCAGGTGCCCGCTCGCGCAAGGCGCAGCGTCCTCCACGCGCTCGGCGTCATCGCCTCCGTGGACGCGGTCGTCTCCGCGCCGGAGCGCAAGCTGCTCGAGCACGCGGCGAGGCACCTGAGGCAACCCCTGAATCTGCCCCGGGAGGAGAGGGTGCGCGGAAGGAGAGTGCAGGCGGGCAGCCGGTCGCGGCCCGTGAGGCGGCGAGACGCGAGGGGCCTCGCCACCCCTCGGGCTGGACACCTTGCCACACCGACGTGAGGTCCCCACCTTGCTGCCTTCAGGGGGAGCGGGAACGGGATGGTCGTCTTTCTCATCGACGCGCAGCCGGCGCCGGCGCGCGTGGTGCGGCATCTGCGGAGAGACCGACGGCTCCGACTGGAGGTACCAGGGCTTCAGGGCGACCGCTTCCTCGGCCGGCGTCTGGAGCAGGCGTTGCGCACCTGGCCCGGGGTCGAGGAGGCGCGGGCAGACCCGCGCAGCGGACGCTTCCTGCTGCGCTACGCCCACGGCGCCCCCCTCCTGGAGCGGCTGCGCGAGGAGCCCGAGGCGCTCCTCCTTCCCCTCGCCCGCGGCGCCCTGGAGGTGCCCCCCAGCCGGCACTGGCACACCCTGCACGTCCCCGAGGTCCTCGCCGCACTGGACACCGGCGTGGCCGGACTGTCCGCGAAGGAGGCGGCACGGCGGCTGCGGCGCTTCGGGCCCAACCTCCTCGCGGAAGAGGAGGCGCGCTCCCGGCTGTCCCTCCTCACCGCCCAGGTGGCCAACGTGCCCATGGGAATGCTGCTCGGCTCGGCGGCCCTCTCCGCGCTGCTCGGGGACCCCCTGGAGACGGCGGCCATCCTCGTGGTGGTGGGCGTCAACGCGGCCATCGGCTACCGCATCGAGCGGCACAACCAGGAGCTGCTGGCCTCGTGGCAGCAGCTGCAGGCGGGGCACGCGCGCGTGCTGCGGGACGGGGCCCTGCTCACCGTGCACGTGGCCACCCTGGTCCCAGGGGACGTGCTGGTGTGTCGCGCCGGGGACGTGTTGCCGGCGGACGCGCGGGTGGTGGAGGCCCACCGCCTCGCCTGCGACGAGGCACCTCTCACGGGTGAGAGTGAGCCGCAGCCCAAGAGCGCCCCCAGCGTGGCCGAGCGCACGCCCCTGGCCGAGCGCACCTCCATGCTGTACGCGGGCACCACCGTCGCCACCGGGCACGGTCGTGCAGTCGTGGTGGCCACGGCCTCCCGCACGGAGCTCGCGCGGGTGCGGCAGCTGGCCGAGGCCGCGCGGGCTCCCACCGACCCGCTGGTCCGCCGGCTGGCCCGGCTCGACAGCCGTGCTGCGGTCGTGTCGGTGGGCCTGGCGATGCTGACGGGTGCTGCGGGCCTGCTGCACGGGCGCCCCGTGACGGACGTGCTGCGCGGTACGGTGGCGCTCGGCGTGGCCGCACTGCCCGAGGGCCTGCCGCTGGTGGCCACCGCGGCGCTGGTGCGCTCGATGCAGCGCCTCCACGCACGAGGGATGGTGGTGCGCCGTGTGGCCTCGGCCGAGGCGCTGGGCGGCGTCACCGTCATCTGTGCGGACAAGACGGGCACCGTCACCCTCAACGAGATGGAGCTGGAGGTGCTGGACCTGGGTGAGGGCCCCCTCTCCCCGCAGCAGGTGCGCGCGCAGCCGGAGCGCCTCTTCGCGCACCCCCCCACGCTGGCGCTGGCGGCCGCCCTGCTGAACAGCGACGTGGACGTCCAGCGCAGCGGCATGCGGCTCGCGGTGTCCGGCAGCGCCACCGAGCGGACCCTCGTGGAGGCGGCGCACGCGGCGGGCCTGGACGGGGCGGCGCTGCGGCGGACCTTCCCGCGCCGCCACCTGTACGAGCGGCGCGAGCGCATCCAGTACGTCGTGAGCATCCACGAGGACCCGGACAACGCGCGGGTGGCCTTCCTCAAGGGCGCACCCGAGCAGGTGCTCGCGCTGTGTGACCGTGACTTCAGGGGGCCGCTGGACGCGAGCGCCCGCGCGCGCTTGCGCCGCCGCAACGAGCAGCTCGCCTCGGAGGGCCTCCGGGTGCTCGCGCTCGCCTGGCGCCGACTGCCGCCCGGGAGGGAGGCCTCGCCGGAGCAGGGGGGCTACACGTGGATCGGCCTGGTGGGGCTCCGCGACCGGCTGCGCGAGGGCGCCGCGGACTCCATCCGCCTGGCGCGCAGCGCGGGCATCCGCACGCTGTTGCTCACTGGCGACCAGAAGCGCACCGCGGAGGCGGTGGCCCGCCAGGTGGGCCTGCGCGGCGAGGCGCGCACCGCGGCCGAGCTGCAGCTGCTGCGCGGAGACGGCACCGACGCGCGCGCCGAGCTGGACCGGATGGCCGTGATTGCCCGCGTCACCCCCGAGGACAAGCTGGCGCTGGTTCGCGCCCTGCGTGCGCGCGGCGAGGTGGTAGCCATGGCGGGTGACGGCGTCAACGACGCGCCGGCGCTCAAGGCCGCGGACGTGGGCATCGCCGTGGGCGCCAGCGCCACGGACCTCGCCCGAGAGGTGGCCGACGTGGTGATGGCGGGAGAGGACCTGCGCAGCATCATCTCCGCGGTGGGCGAGGGCCGCATCGTCCAGGACAACCTGCGCCGCGCGCTGCGCTTCCTGTTCGCCACGAATAGCTCGGAGATGGCGCTGATGATTGGCGCGGCGCTGCTCGGCGCGCGCGACCCGCTCACGCCCATGCAGTTACTGTGGATCAACCTCCTCACCGACACGCTGCCCGGGGTGGCCCTGGCCCTCGAGCCCGGTCGCCCGGACGTGCTCGACCGGCCGCCCCCGCCTCCCCAGCTGCTGTCCCCCCACGCGCTGCGGCGGGTGGGCCTCGACGGCCTGCTGCTCGCGGGGGTGGGCGCAGCAGGCCTGGTGCTCGGCGGACCGCCGCTTGCCTTCAGCATGCTGACCGCGGCGCAGCTCTCCTACGTGGACGTGTGCCGCGCGCCCTACGAGGGCGCTCGGGAGCCGGAGGCCCAGCGGCGCTACCTGTCGCTGGTGGGCGGGGCCATGGGGATGCAGCTGGGGGCCCTCACCCTTCGCCCGCTGCGGCACGTGCTCGGGCTGCCGGCGCCCTCGGTGCCGGGTCTCGTGGGGCTCGCTGCGGGCTTCCTCGCCCCGCGCCTGCTGATGCGGCGCACCGACGGCCGCATCCGCCGCCGCGTCGCCCCGTCCTCTCCCGCTCCCTTCCGGGAGCTGCGCCAGGAGGTCTCACCGTGACGTTCCACCTGCCCTCGTTCCTGCTCGGCTATGGCGCCGGCTTCGGTACCAGCATGTTGGCGCGCCACCTGCGGCCCGTCCTTCTCGAGCTGGCCACGGCGGCCTACCACGTCGTGGACGCGGTGGCGGCCCGGGTGGCCATTCGCCATGAGGACCTCGAGGACCTGCTGGCCGAGGCCCGCGCACGTGCCCGCGGAGGACGTCCCACGCCCGCCGGGGCGCACGCCCAGGCCTGAAGGAGGATGCGACCCATGGTCCGTCGCACGGTCGCGCTCGTGCACACCACGCCCGGCCGCACGCGGCTGCGGCTGCGATGGCTGCGCCGGTCACCGGAACAGGCCGCGGCGCTCGCGGACCACCTCTCCGCCCTGCCCGGGATGGAGGAGGTGGTGGTGCGTACCTTCACCGGCAGCGTGCTGTGTACGCATGACCCGGCGCAGCTCCTCCCCGAGCGGCTGCTGGAGGAGGCGCGGCGCTTCAGCGGCGAGGGCGTCGTGGTGCTCGGGCCCGGCGAGGCCGAGCCCCCCGACGAGGAGGAGCTGCTGCGGGCCGCGGCGCACGGCAGCAACGTGGCCCGCGCTTTCGCGCGCTTCTTCAAGGCGGTCAACTTGGACGTGGTGCGCACCTTCGAGGGCCGCGTGGACCTGGGCACGCTCGCGAGCCTCTTCCTCCTGGGAGCCGGCACGGCCGAGGTGGTGGCCACCCGCCGGCTGCCCATGCCGCCCTGGTTCAACCTGGGCTGGTGGGCCTTCCGTACCTTCATCGTCGCGGACAAGGCCGCCATCGACAGCGTGCACGTGCTGGCCGGGCAGCCTCCCGAGCCGACCGGGGCGGAGGCCGGCGCCAGCCCGGAGCCGCACGGGCCGCATCACTGACGCGCCCCCTCAGGGCCGGGATTGTCCCATCCGCAGGACAGACCGTCCTGAACCGGAACGGTGGCGCGCGCATCGAAAGCGTCGCACAGAGACAGTCGAGGAGGACGTCATGAGCGACAGAGGCAGCCCCATTCGCGAGACCACGCGCGTCATCACCGCACACCACCAGCAGGAGGGTGCGGGCTTCAGCGTGCGTCGTCCCTTCCCCACGCTGGGTCTCGAGCAGGTGGACCCCTTCCTCCTGCTGGACGAGATGGGCCCGGTCCACTACGCCCCGGGCGAAGCGGTGGGCGCTCCGGACCACCCGCACCGTGGCTTCGAGACGGTCACCTATGCGCTGGACGGCGAGTTCGAGCACGAGGACTCGGCCGGCCACCGCGGGGTGGTCCGCGCCGGTGACGTGCAGTGGATGACCGCGGGCGCCGGCATCGTCCACTCGGAGATGCCTTCCCGCCGCATCCGCGAGCAGGGCGGGCGCGTCCACGGGTTCCAGGTGTGGGTCAACCTGCCGCGGCAGATGAAGCTGAGCCGGCCCCGCTACCAGGAGGTGCCCAGCACGCGCATCCCGGAGGCGCGCAGCACCGACGGCCGGGCACGCGTCAAGGTGATTGCCGGCGAGGCGCTCGGGGCTCGTGCCGTCATCGACACGCACACGCCCATCGTCTTCCAGGACTGGTCGCTGGAGGCGGGAGCGGACGTCACCGTCCCGCTCGCGTCCGGGTACCGCGCGTTCGTGTATGTCTTCGCGGGCGCTGCGCGGGTCGGCAACGCGGAGGCGGCAGTGGAGGAGGGCCAGCTGGCCATGCTCGGCCCGGGCGAGGCCGTGCGGCTGCGCGGGGTGGAGGGCGCGTCCGTGCCGGCACGGCTCCTCCTGCTGGGCGGTGCCCCCATCGGGGAGCCGGTGGCGCGCTACGGGCCGTTCGTAATGAACACCCGCCAGGAGCTGCTGCAGGCGGTCGAGGACTTCCAGAGCGGGCGGATGGGAGAGATCACCCGCACCGCGGAGCTGCGCGGAGGCGGCTCGACGGCCTGAGCGCAGGACGCCGGAGGACCGGGTGATCGACACCGCCGGTCGCCGAGCGTGCGGTCGAGGGGGCCCTCCTGGAAAGGCGTGATCCGCCCGAGGAGGCCCTCCGCTCGCCTATGCTCCTGCGCGTTCCCGCCATCCTGGCGCCGGGAACGTGACAGGAAGGGTCGACTTGAAACGCTGGCAATGGATCACGGCAACCGTGGTCGCGCTCCTCCTCCTCGCCGTCGGAGGAGCGTTCGCGTGGGCGAAGAGCTTGTTCCGTGAGCCATCCGCCCAGCGGGTGGACTCCGTCATCGGCGCACTGGGCGCCCGAAGGGTGCTCGGCTTCTTCGCCCACCCTGACGACGAGCAGCTCCTGAACGGCTTCTATCTGCACGCAGCCCGGGACGGCGCGCACACGGCGCTCGTCACGATGACCCGGGGTGAAGCCGGACATCAGACACCCGTGGTCGCCCGCCAGAAGGACCTCGGCGTCGTGCGCCACGCGGAGGCCCTGAAGAACGGGTACGCCCTGCAGATCGATGACCAGGAGGTGTGGGATTACCCCGACGGCGGCGTCCCGGGCGTCCCGGAGGAGGAGCTGGTCACCCGCATCGCAGACGTCATCCGCCGCGAACGACCCGACGTCGTGCTCACGTTCTGGCCCAGGTCGGGTGCCACTGGCCACGCGGATCACATGCAGGTGGGTAAGCTCACCGCGCAGGCCGTCAGGCAGGTCCGTGGTGAGGCACAACCCGGCCAGTACGCAGGGCCACGCTGGATCGTCTATCCCACGACCCCGACGAAGGCGTTGACCCTGTTCGGTGGCAAGACAGGCCGATTCGTTGCCGACAACCAGCCGAAGCCCACCTACGTCATGCCGGGTGAGGTCGACTCCAAGCGCGCCGGATGGACCATTCATGC
>JAKEEX010000358.1 GCA_022616315.1 Myxococcaceae bacterium | reverse complement strand
GGAGAGGTGCGCCCGCTGCCCGTGCCCATGCTGGTGGCGCTGGTGTGGGGAAGCCTCGTGCAACTCTTCCGGCAGCGGGCCAGCGACGAGTACCGGCCCTCGGAGGAGGAGGCGCAGGAGGTGGGGGAGGCGCTGCTGGCGGCCCTGCTTCGGCCAGCGTCAACGCAGCCCCCGGGCGGTGGCTTCCGCTTCAATGGTGCAGACGAGGAGGGGACGCCTGCGCAAGCAGACGCGGAGTTGCCGGGCGACGATTGGGGCAGCGCAGCGACAGATGGTGCGTCTGCGCAAGCAGAGACGGAACTGTCGGGCAGCTGTGCGAGCAGTGCAACGACCGATGGCGCGTCTGCGCAATCAGACATGGCGCCGCCAGATGAATGTGCGGGCAGCGCGGAGGCAGACGGCGAGGCTGCGCAAGAAGGCGCGGCGCTTTCGGGTAGCTGTTTGGGCGGTGCGGCGGCGCCTCGGACGTCGCGCGAGCACAAAATGCGCGCGCTGGGCTACCATCGCCGGCACAATGGTCGTCCCACCGGAAGCGCGTGCTCCCTCGGACAAGTGGTTCCTGGCCGCTCTCTCGGTGGTGATTCTCTCTGCGCAGCTTTTCACCGAGGTGCCCGGTCCGGGTGGCCTCCATCTCGGAGCCCCGAGAGTGAATGGCGGAGACGAGCCGCACTACCTGGTCCTCCTCCACAGCGTCCTGCTCGATGGGGACCTGGACCTGAAGAACAACTACCTCTCGGTTCACATGGGCTCGCTCCAGGCGGGCAACAAGTTCGCGCGCACGTCCATCGACCACCACTCCTCCTGGTACGTGGACGGCGTCCGGCGCGTCTGGGTGGAGCTCTTCCAGCGGAACGTGTTCGCGTGGCCGAGAGACGGAATGGGGATGCCGGTTCCCCAGCTTCGCCCGGGTGTGGCCCCGGCCATCGCTCGAAGCCCGGAGTACAGCGCGCACCCCGTGGGCATCGGCCTGCTGCTTGCGCCGGTGCTCTTCCCATTTCGAGGCACGCACCTTCTCGAGCCGCTCGCGGTGCTCCTGGCCGGGCTTGCGACGGTCCTCGCGATGCTCCTCTTCCATCGCCTGCTGCGGGCGTTCAGCTCGGACACCGCGGCCATCCGCTTCACCCTCGTGGCGGTCTTCCTCGGCTCCCCGCTCTGGTTCTACAGCCGCAGCTTCTTCAACGAGCCGTTCCTCGTGCTGTGCGTGGTGGGCGCGTTCACGATGGCGCTGGAGCCGCGCAACGCCGTCTGGGCCGGAAGCTTCATTGGCGCCGGGATGCTGATGAAGCCACAGCTCGCCCTGCTCTGCGTGCCGCTCGGGCTTCCACTGCTCCTGCGAAAGGACCTGCGCAACCTCGTCCTGCTCGGTGTGGCGCCGCTCCTGGCGGGACTGCTCCTGCTGTCACTCAACGCAACAATGTACGGCTCGTGGGCACGGGGGCCCTATCCCTTCTACCCGGGTGACTTCTGGGACGGCGCCGAGGGCCTCGCGCTCCATCCCACCCGTGGGCTCCTCCGTTACTCGCCCGTGCTCGGGATTGCGCTTCTGGGATGGCCATTCCTGCTTCGCCGGATGCCGCTCGAGGCTGGGACGCTGCTGCTCGCCTTCGCGCTGGTGTTCGGGCTCACTGCCGCCTGGAAGTACTGGGACGGAGGCTGGAGCTTTGGCCCGAGACTCCTGGTGCCGGTGATTCCACTGCTCGGAGTGGGAATCGCGAGGGCCATGGAGCTACCGTTCTTCAAGGCTTTCGCACCACGGTGGCTGGCCTTCAACCTGCTGCTCGTCTCCTGCCTCGTGAACGGCATCGCGGTGATGCGGTACTGGGCCGTCGTCGATGTGCCACCCATGCGGCTGCTCGCCGTGGCCCTCGGGGGCCTCTGACACGCGGCTCCTGCTGCAGTGCGAACGGTGCCGGCGAGAGCCCGGAAGCCGCTGCGGGCGACCCCTGGGCACACCGACAACCGGCCCTGCTTCGTTACGTCCCGTCCGTGTGAGCCGGCCGCGCCGGTGCGCAGGTTCCGTCTGCACAGGCGTCTGCCTCGCCCGGCCCGGCTCCGGCTGCATTAGCGCCCGGTGCCGCCACAGGGGCACTCACCGGGTGCGCGTCTGCCCACGCGCGTGCGAGCACAGAGGCGAAGACCTCGGTGGGCTGCGCCCCGGCGACGCCGTACCGGTTGTCGATGACGAAGAAGGGGACACCGGTGGCGCCCAGCTTCTGCGCCTCGCGGGCGTCCGCGGTGACGGCGCCCGCGTACGTATCGTCCTTCAACACGCGCCGGGCCTCGTCCGCGTCGAGGCCGGCCTCGTCCGCGAGCTGCACGAGGGACTCGTGGTCGAACAGGGAGCGCTGCTCGGTGAAGTGGGCGCGGTAGAAGCGCTCCACCACGGCGTCCTGGATGCCGCGCTCCTTCGCCAGGTGCAGCAGCCGATGGGCGTCGGAGGTGTTCCCAACCAGGCCGCCGGCCAGGTGGTACTCCAGTCCCTCCGCGGCCGCCGTGCGCTCCATGTTGGTCATCATGGCGCTGGCCTGGGCCTCGGACAGGCCGTACTTGGACTTCAGTACCCCGAGCTGCTCGACGGCCTTGCCTCTGGGCATGCTCGGGTCCAGCTGGAACGAGTGGTGAACCACCTGGACCTGCTCGCGGTGGGGGAACTCCGCCAGCGCGCGCTCGAACCGGCGCTTGCCGACGTAGCACCACGGGCAGACCACATCCGTCCAGACATCGATGCGCATGATTCTCTCCTCGTCAGCCATTGCTGATGGCAGGTGCATTGGCGGTGCGCGCCACAGAACGTCGACGCCCCTGTGGAGCCCGCGCGCCGAGCCTTGCTGCCAGCACCTCCCCCACCTCGCGGAGGAGCGCATGGTCCACCGAGATGAAGCGGTGCTGTGCCTCGTGGCGGACCAGGAGGATGCCGGCATCCACGAGAATCTTCAGGTGATGGGAGATGGCCGGCTGGGAGAGGAGGAACCTCTCTCCGACCTGGCCGCAGCTCAGCTCCGCCGCCGCGGCAATCTCCTGCACCATGCGGAACCGCTTCGGGTCCGCCAGCGCCTTCATCACCCGGATGAGTCTCGCGTCGTCCATGTCCGCCGTCATTCCGTTCGTATATCGAAATATTTCTAAGTGTCGAACTCGAGGGAGTCAACGAGGCAGTGAGTGGGCCTTTGACTGTCGCGCTCGGTTGCTCGGCCTCCTCACCCGGTTCCCTCTCCCGGAGGGAGAGGGGAGGTCGGGCGAGAGCTGTTCGGCTACGCCGTGGCGCGGGCGGCGCGGCTCAGGGCCCGTGGTGCCTCGGGACGCGCATCGTCCTCACCGCGCATCCACGCCTTCATGGCCGGGACCGTCTTCTTGCTCCAGCTGCGCGCGGTCCGCTCGGCGAGGAAGGCCTCCACCAGCGCGTCCACCATGCCGGAGAGCTGCTCGGCCAGGTAGAGACGCTCGGTGAGCTGGTCATCCTCCTCCTCGCTCATCAGCGCAGGCAGCTTGGCGGCGCGCACGTCGAGGAAGTCCGCGTCCAGCGTCAGCTCGAAGACGCGCTCGCCGTGGGTGAGCCGCAGGCGCGCGGTGTGCACCAGCAGCCCGCGGTCCAGCGCGTGCCGCACCTCCTCCGAGTACGGTGCGAGCGTCCCCTTGGCGTGGAGCTCGGTGACATCTCCGGTGATGCCGCGCAGCACCACCTTGCCAGCGAAGAGCACCACGAGCCCGGTGCCCTCCACCTCCGTCAGCGCGTCGCCCGACTCGGACTTCCAGAGCAGCCACGTGAGGAGCTCGCGCCCCAGGTAGGCGCGGCCGCGCAGGAACTGCTCGCGCGCCTTGTCCTTCTCCACCTCGGCCGCATCGCGCGTCTCCTCGGTGGCCTGGCCATCCACGCCCACGTCGCCGCGGAGGAACGCCGTCTCCTCGCGCGCCTGCTCACGCCTTCCCATTGGCCACCTCCTGCACGGACACGTCCACACCCACGAGCTCCGGAGTGGGCGCCAGGAGCGACTCCTTCACGCCGGCCCGCTGCGCCTGCGCTGCCGGCACGAGCAGCTCGAGCCGGATGGGGAAGGCCGCCTCCATGGCCGCCGCCACCTCGTCCACCACCTTGCGCGAGGAGGCCCACACCTGCACCTGGTGCGTCTTCAGGTTCCAGCTGACGTCGTGCACCTTCGTGCCGGGCACCGCGCGCTGGCGAAGGAGGCCCTTCAGCTCCGTGCGGCTGCGCGCCTTCTCCACGCGGCTGGGCGCGCGGTCGTTGTCCCTCTCGAAGGCGGCGGCCCACTTGTCGAGCTCAGCCTTGAGCAGGCCGGCGGACACCTTGAGCGTGTCCACCCGATAGGCGAAGAGCACGTACTCGCCCGCACCCAGGGCGCCGGGCGGGAAGCCGGTGGCCTCGGGGTTCTGCAGCTCCACGAAGCCGACCGCGCGCTCCTCCTCGGTGCGCCGGTCGATGGGCTCGAACGCGCGGGCCCGGAGGCCGCGGGTGAGGAACTTCTTTGGTTCCAGGGGAGCGTCTCCGGCCGGCTCGGCACGAAAGCGCGAGAACGTCACTGCACCACGGATGACTGGCATGAAGGGCGGCGGAGGATGGGCAAGTCGGACGCCGGCGTCAAGGTGCCGCGCGTGGCCGCGGGGCACGCTATCCTCCGACGCAGAGGCGCACACCGAGCGATGAAGTACGCGGATGTCCTGAACGATGTGCTCGAGGCGGTCCGTCCGGTCATCGGGCGTGGCCGCATCGCCACCTACATCCCGGCCCTCGCAGCCGTGGACCCGCACCGCTTCGGCCTTGCGCTCGCGACGGTGGACGGGGAGGTGTTCGGCGTCGGGGACTGCGAGGTCCCGTTCTCCATCCAGAGCATCTCCAAGGTGTTCACGCTGTCGCTGGTGCTGGCCCGCGACGGAGAGAGCGTCTGGCGCCGCGTCGGCCGCGAGCCCTCGGGCAACCCGTTCAACTCCCTCGTGCAGCTCGAGGTGGAGCACGGCGTCCCGCGCAATCCCTTCATCAACGCCGGGGCGCTGGTGGTGACCGATCGGCTGCAGGCGCTCACCGGCAACGCACGGGAGACGCTGCGTGCGTTCCTGCGCGCGGAGAGCGGCAATCCGGCGGTGGACTTCGACACGGTGGTCGCAGCCTCGGAGGCCGAGTACGGCCACCGCAACGCCGCGCTCGCCCACTTCATGGCGAGCTACGGCAACATCGAGAACCCGGTCGGGAGCGTGCTCGAAGCCTACTTCTGGCAGTGCTCGCTTGCGATGAGCTGTACGGACCTCGCCCGTGCAGGCCTGTTCCTCGCCCGGCACGGACTGCTGGCCGATGGCTCCCGCCTCTTCTCCCGCAGCGAGGCCAAGCGGGTGAACGCCGTCATGCTGACGTGTGGCACCTACGATGCCGCCGGCGAGTTCGCCTATCGCGTCGGCCTGCCTGGCAAGAGCGGCGTCGGCGGCGGCATCCTCGCCGTGGTTCCCGGGCGCTGCGCGCTCTGCGCGTGGAGTCCCGGGCTGGACGAGAAGGGAAACTCCGTGGCCGGTGTGGCGGCGCTGGACCACTTCACGACGCTGACCGGTCTGTCGGTGTTCTGAGCTCCCGCGCCACGTCCAGGGGCATTCATTCCCCGGCCGGGCCGCGCAGCTGGTCGATGAGTGCGTCAGCCCAGGACAGCACGGCGGTGGTTACCGTGTGCCGATACTCGTAGTCGAGTCGCGCAGCGAGGGCCTCCGCGCCGGGGAGCACCGCCGCTGCCGCCGCGACGCCGCCTCCCACCAGCAATGCCGCCGCCCAGAGCAGCGCGCACTGGTGCAGGGGGCGTGGCGTGACCAGCGCGCGCCCGAGTGTGAGCGCGGCCGGCTCGAAGGCGAGCGGCATGCTCACGCGCACGGCCCGCTCTCCACCGCGCCAAACGTGGCGTGGTTCAGCCCGCCGAGCACCTCCACGTCCAGCCGGTCCGTCGCTCCGGCGAAGTCCGGGCTCTCCCAGGCCAGCGTCCCGCCCACGCTTCCGAGCGAGAGCGTGTCCACACGGAGCGAGCCGGTGCCGCCTCGCACGGTGAGCCTCATCGGGACGCCCGCGGGGCGAAGGAGGGTGAGCCGGTTCACGCCTCCACGGATGCGCAGTGGCACCGTCCCCGAGGGGCGCGGAAGGACGAGCCGCAGATCGTTCACGCCCCACTGGAAGTCGAATGCGAGCAGCTGCAGCGCGCGGAGGTCCGCCTCGAGGACCCCCACGCCGCCGCGAAACTGCATGCGCCAGGGGACGGCACCGGTGAGCGCGATGTCCGCCTCGCGGCCGTGGTGGGGCGGCCACCAGAAGTGGAACCGGCTGTACGCAACGTCCACCGAGCCCCCGTGAGCGTGCACCTCGGGGAGCGGGCCGTGGAAGCGCGCCGCGAAGAGAGGCTGCGGCTCGCCGTGCGGGCCCTCCACTGGCTTGGCGGCACGGAGGGAGATGTAGGAGGCGCCTCCGAGAAGCCGGAGGTCACCGGACGTGGCGGCTCCGAGCGGGATGGACTGGTGATGGGGCAGGGACACGTGCTCTCCTGGGTAGCGACGGCGAGTTGCCGTCTTTGGAAGTCTCTTAGTTACTAAGATATATTCGGAATCACGTCAAGCGGACCTGGTCGTGACTGCCTGCCTGGCCTGACGACCTCAATCATTTCGCTTGGTTAACTAAGAGATTGCCCAGGGCGGACTTGACGCCAGCGGGTGAATCTCTTACCTGCTGAGTGATTCAGTCGCGTGGAGCAGACATGGCGGATCGCCCATCCGAGCACCCACCGCTTGCGTTCGCCCTGGCGCAGGAGCTGGGCCGAGAGCTGAGCACCCGCACCATCCTGTTCCACCAGGCGATGGCAGACCGGGTGGGTCTGAGCACGCCCGACTACAGGTGCCTGGACATGCTCCACCGGGCCGAGCGCGCGGGGCCGGTGACACCAGGGCAGCTGGCGCAGCTGACCGGACTGACCACCGGCGGCATCACCGGAACGCTGGACCGGCTGGAGAAGGCCGGCTTCGTGCGGCGGGAGCGGGACCCGGAGGACCGGCGGCAGATCTTCGTGCGCACGATGCCGGAGCGGATGCAGGAGCTCGCGCTCCTCTTCGAGCCCTTCATCCGTGCGATGGGGGAGCTGTGCGCGCGCTACAGCGAGAAGGAGCTGGAGCTCGTCAATGACTACACCTCTCGCGTGGCGAAGATCATCGAGCAGATGACCGCCGAGCTGAGAGCCGGGATGCCGGCCGCCGCGGAGCCCCCGGTCACCGAGTCAGCGGAGCTCTCTGCGCCACTCGGAGAGATGGACCGCGCCAGCTTCGAGGTGAAGGGCGGCGCGTCGAACGTCACCTTCGTTGCGGGGACGGGGCCGTTCCTCTACCGCGCACGCGTGACGGGGCCCACTCCACGCATCACCACGCAGGGGGGCCGGGTGA
Organism: Myxococcaceae bacterium; assembly: GCA_022616315.1. Taxonomy (GTDB): domain Bacteria; phylum Myxococcota; class Myxococcia; order Myxococcales; family Myxococcaceae; genus JAKEEX01. The sequence continues at coordinate 2,796 of JAKEEX010000358.1, read as the reverse complement.
CGATGGAGTATCCGCGCACCGCGTTCCGGCTCTTCGAGTCGCGGCCGCACGCCGTGGAGGTCACGCTCAACAGCGACATCCCGTGGTCACTCCGGATCAACGGAGGCATGCAGCGGCTCAGGGCAGAGCTCTCCGAGCTCCGACTTGCGGCGGTGGAGGTGCGGGGCGGAGCGGACGACGTGTCCCTGGTGCTCGGTGCGCCGGAAGGTACGGCTCCCGTGCGAATCTCCGGCGGGGCGAACAAGGTCAGCGTGCTGAGGCCGCAGGGCGTCCCGGTCCGCTTCTTCGTCGGCAGCGGGGCCCACAAGCTCGTCCTCGACACGCTTCGCCTGGGCGCGGTGGGCGGCGAGACGCGGTGGGAGACCCCGGATTTCTCTACCGCGCGGGACCGCTACGACATGGAGGTCCTCGGCGGCGCGAGCGGAGTGACGCTCTCCACCCACTCCTCCTCTTCCTCAGGGAGAGGGACGTAGAGTTCCCCTCAGAACCGGCTGCCGGGCTGCGTGGAACCGCCGGCCTTCGCGCTCGACGGAAGAGACGCCGGACCTCAGCGCTGACGAACAACTGGGTGCTTACCGAAGTCGCCCTCTCGCCAGGAGTGATAGCCCATGCAAGCGCCATCACCCTCGAAGAGGTCCAACTGCTGGATGGCCCCTTCGTCCCTCTCGAGGCGAACGGACATGCTCAGGCGGACGGAGAGGTCGGCGTGGCGGAGAGCACCGGTGACACCGTCGATGACCATCATGAGCCCGTAGACCGCGTCGTCGATGGCCTTCAGTGCGGCAGCCTTCGCCTCCGGGCCATGAGAGGGGTCGACTCTCGCGACGGCATAGCGCCTCACATCCTCGAAGAGGATGAAGCCCGCTGCATGCTGCAGCCAGAGTTCACGCTCGCGGGCATCCTCCGGGGGCTCTGCCAACTCGAAGTCCGAGGTCGCCATGTGCGGATCCTGCCAGATCGCGCTCCGCTGAACCGCTCCTTGGACATGTGTTCGCTCCAGCCCCCGGGAGTAGAAGTTGCCGATGAGCGTCACGACGGCCGCGTGAACTGGAATTGAATCTGCACCCCCCGCTACCGTGCACGTCCATGAACGCCGCCCCCGTCGACTCTCTCCCGGCCCGCCTGCTGCAGGACTACATGCGGCAGGACGTTGCTCCGCGTGAGGCGTCCATCGCGCGCTTCATGTGCGGGATGTCGGCCTTGTCGGTGGTGGCCGCGCTCTCGCTCGCAGGAATCATCGGCTGGGGCCTGTCGCTGAGCCTCGCCGGGCTCACCGCGGCGTTGTGCATCTACTACGCGCTGACACTCCGGGCGCTTCGGCGGGGCTGGTTCCACCCGGTGCTGCAGTGGGTGAACACGGCGGTGATGGTGTCCATCCCGGCGGTGGTCTTCGCCATCGACTGGCGCTTCCACGGCCCCGAGTACGCGCTCACCGCGCCGCCGCTCGTGGTCTGGGGTGCGCTCATCGTGGTGAGCGCGCTTCGGGCGGGGAGGGCGCTCGCCTACGCGGGTGCAGCGCTCGCGGCGCTGGAGTACCTGGCGCTCTACTTCCTCCTGGCCCTCCCGCAGCTGCCGCCGGACACCCTGTCGAACTTCACGCCACCGCTCATCCTCGTGCGCGCCGCGTTCCTCTTCTCCTACGGCCCGCTCACGGCGACGCTCGCGCGGCACCTGACGCGCAAGGCGGAGGAGGCGCTTCGCGCTGTCCGCGAGAAGGACGTGATGGGGAAGTACTTCCTGCACGAGCGACTGGGCGTAGGCGGCATGGCGGAGGTGTTCCGCGCTACGTACAGCCCCGAGGGTGGCTTCGAGAAGCAGGTGGCGCTCAAGCGCGTCCTGCCGGCGTACGCGGGGCACGCGGACTTCCTCACCATGTTCCGGAGGGAAGCGGAGCTGGGCTCGCTGCTGGTGCACCCGAACATCGTCCAGGTGCTGGACCTGGGACGGCACCGGGAAACGCTCTTCCTCGTCATGGAGTACGTGGAGGGCCTGTCGCTGGCGGCGCTGCTGGAGCGCACGCCCGGGGGACGCCTCCCTCCATCCGCGGTGGCCTACGTGGGAGCGGAGCTCGCCGGAGCGCTGGCGTACGTGCATGGGCGCACCTCGGCGGACGGGACGCCACTCGAGTTGGTTCACCGGGACCTCAACCCGCCGAACGTGCTGCTGTCGCGCATCGGTGAGGTGAAGCTGTCGGACTTCGGCATCGCGCGTGCGGCGGGGCAGGTGCGTCTCACGGAGGCGCGCGCGGTCCGCGGCAAGGCAGGCTACGTCGCGCCGGAGCAGGCGCGGGGCGATGCACTGGATGGTCGTGCGGACCTCTTCGCGCTGGGACTCACGCTCTACGAGGCGCTCACGGGCCGCCCCGCGTTCCAGGGGAGCACGGACGCCGAGCTGCTGCGGGCATCCGTGGAGGTGAAGCTCGTACCGCCCTCGCACCTGCGGTCCGGCATCTCCGCAGCGCTGGAGGCGGTGGTGATGGGGCTGCTGCACCCGGAGCTCCGCTACCGCACGCCCACGGGCGAGGTGGTGCAGCGCGCACTTCTCTCCCTCACCGGCCCCGAGGCGCCGTATCCCCATGGGCGTCTCGCGCTTGCCGAAGCCGTGCGTCAGGCGGCGCGCCCTGTCGCTCCGATTCCACTCACGCCCACGATGGCCCTGCCACAGCAGGTGGGGTGAGGCGCTCGAGCATCCGTGCGCTGCCCTTCCGCGCTCGAGGTTGAGTCCGGGTCCACGGAGTCGTGCCGACTCACACCACGCGGTCCGCGAGTGGCTCGCCGCGCTCGAAGCGGCGCAGGT
>JAKEEX010000357.1 GCA_022616315.1 Myxococcaceae bacterium | reverse complement strand
GGATGAGCCTGGAGCGACAGCGGGGTGTCCGCCGCGAGCACCTTCAGGAGGAAGGGGAGTCCCTGCCCGAAGCGGTGCGCCACCTCGCTGCCGAGCTCCCGTTCCGGCGCCGCGCGGATGACCTCCAGAAGCGAAACGTCCGTTCCACCGCGACGCACGCGCGAAGGCGCCCCGGGGTGCGCCCCCATCCACAGTTCTGCCTGTGGGCCCGCGGAGGGCGATGGGTGACCGAGCAGCTCGGCAATCGCGGTGCGCGAGCCCCAGGCATACGGCTGGATGACGTTGTCGAGCAGGTCCATCTCGGGGCGCGCAGCCTAGCCCGCGGCATGGAGCCCCGTCCTGTCTGCCAGTGAATCAAGGCGCTGAGACCCTCCAGGGACTTCACCCGGAGCCCGTCCCACCGTCATAGGCCATGTCCCTCCACGCCCGGGGCTTCGCCCTCGAGGCCGCAACGAGAGAAGGAGGGACGCATGGATTCGACGAGGAAGCGGATTCGACCGCGCACTGTGGGCGCGCTCGTGGCCGCCGGAGCGACGCTCTTCTCGCTCACGGTGTGGGCCCAGCTCGAGTTCCCGCCGTTCGCGGAGACGTACAAGCGTCTGTCCGCGGCGAAGGCCGCGCAGATGAAGGGCGCAAGGGACCTGCTCCACGAGCGCTACGACCTGTCCAACCGCCCTGCCAAGGGCGTCACCATGACGCGCGGGAAGCCCGTCCAGGAGGGGGTGCGCGTGAAGCTCCCGGCCGGGACGACGTGGGACAAGCTCGCCTCGCTCTCGCCCGAGGAGGTGAAGGCGCAGAACCTCTACCCCAAGGGCTTCCATCCGCTCCCCCACCCCAAGCACCCGGAGGGCGGGATGGTCTTCCCCACCTCCACCATCGACGAGACGAAGAAGCAGACGGGGAGGGACCTCACGCGCTTCGACCTGGACTTCGACTTCCCGGACCACGTGATGCCCGAGTTCCCGCCACCCATCTTCCTCATCACGCGCACGGACCTGGGGGACGTCTCGAAGGGCAAGCTCGTGACGCTCGACAACCACGAGGAGCTCTTCAAGGACATCCTCAACGAGAAGCAACTGGAGGGACTGCGGCTGCTCCTGACTCCCTTCCCTCAGCAGCAGTTCAACGCCACCGCCGACCGCCGCTCCGTGAAGCCGAGCGAGGGCGTGGCCTGCTTCGACTGCCACGTCAACGGCCACACCAACGGCGCCACGCACCTGGTGGGGGACATCCGGCCCCAGGAGTTCCGGCACCGCATCGACACGCCCACCCTGCGCGGGGTGAACATCCAGCGCCTGTTCGGCTCGCAGCGTGCGCTGAAGAGCGTGGAGGACTTCACCGAGTTCGAACAGCGCGGTGCGTACTTCGACGGGGACCCGGTGCAGGCTCAGCGCAAGGGCGTCAACATCCTCGAGCGCGGGAGCCAGG
>JAKEEX010000039.1 GCA_022616315.1 Myxococcaceae bacterium | reverse complement strand
GCCTGCGCCGCCTCGAAGAGCGCCGCGGTCTCCTGCGAGTCCAGGTTGGAGTCGAGCACCTCGGTCTCCCCGGGGCGCAGCGCCACCTTCACGGCCACCGGAGGCAGCACCACGTCGACGCGCGTGCCCGAGACACGCAGCCGGTCCACGGACAGGTGCGACAGGTCCACCCACAGCTGCGCGTCCGCGAAGAACAGTGCCCGTCCGCTCGGCTGCCGCACGGCGTAGTGCGCCCAGTTGATGACGTCCTTCCACAGGGCGCCGGCGGGCTGGGGCTCGGGAGAGAAGGTGACCTTCTTGAAGAGCCGCACCTCGAGCGTCTCCAGCCGGGCCACTTCGCGCACCCGCTCCGCGACGGCTGCCGCATCCGGAGAGGCAGGCGCATGGGGCCGCAGGAACCACGCGCCTGCGGCACCGAGGGCACACATCATCAGGCAGAGGAACACCACTCCGAGGACACGCATGTGACGAAGAGTAGCCCGCGTCGAGCACGTCCCCAAACCCAGCTCTCCCCTCTCTCCCTCCGGGAGAGGGCCAGGGTGAGGGGGCCGTGCAACCCTGCGACACCGTGACACACTGCGCCCCCGTGCACGTCTTCCACCCCACCGACGACGAAGTGCGCCTGCTCGGCGAGCAGGGATACTTCCTGCGAACGCACTTCATCGGGGAGGAGGCGGCGCGCGCGGCAGCCTCCGAGGTGCGTGCGCTCGCGGAAGTCGGGGTCCTGCAGCCGGCCGCCATCAGTCGAGGCGCCGGACACAGGTACGAGTCCAGCCTGCGCGGGGACCTCACCGCGTGGCTCACCGGGGCGCAAGCCGGCCCCGGCATCACCGCGTTGCGCGAGGGCTTCGCTGCACTGGGAGAGGCCCTCAACGCGCATGCGTACCTCGGGCTCGCGCGGCACGACCTCCAGCTGGCGCTCTACCCGGGAGGTGGTGCGCGGTACGTGCGTCACCGGGACACGTTCGCGGAGGGGCCGGGGCCCAACCGGAGGCTCACGGCCATCACCTACCTGAACGAAGGCTGGGAGCCCGCGCACGGTGGCGTCCTGCGCCTCTACCCGGACGCAGGTCCGGTGGACGTTGCGCCCGGGCTCGACACGCTGGTCGTCTTTCTCTCCGACCGTCTCGAGCACGAGGTGCTGCCATCATTCGCCCCGTGCCTGGCGGTCACGGCCTGGTACTACGGACGCGAGCTGTAGGCTGTTTCGGGCGTCTTCACCGCCCCACGTGCAAGACCAGCTTCCGCCCGAACACGCGCCGGAAGTTCTCCAGCTCCCGCTCCACGTTCCACAGCTCCAGGTCCACGGGCGCGCGCGTCTTCACGTGTACCGACACGCTCTCGCGGCCAACGCGCGCGGTGAGCTTGCGCACCGGCTGGTGGTGGCTGCGGTCCAGCGAGTCCGCCACCCGCAGCAGCGTGGCCAGCTTGCGCACCATCCGCGTCTCCGTGGCGGACATCCCCGTCATCCCGCTGTGGTGAACGTCCGGTGGGGAGCGGCGGTGGTAGCGGGCGATGCGCGCCACGAGCTCGCGCTCCGTGTCCGCCAGGCCCGGGATGTCCGCGTTGTGGATGAGGTAGTACGTGTGCTTGTGGTGGCGCTCGAAGCTCACCGCGTTGCCGATGTCGTGCAGGAGCGCCGCCACCTCCAGGTACGGCCGCGCGCTGGGCGGCAGCTGGTGCAGTGACGTCAGCTGGTCGAAGAGCGCCAGCGCGAGCTCGGCCACCTGCTGGTGGTGCTTCTCGTCGAAGTAGAACCTCCTGCCGATGACGAGCGCCGCGTCCGCCAGGCTGTGGTCCACGCGCGTGACATCCAGCCTGTGCAGCACGTCCACCAGCACCCCGTCACGCAGGCCACGGTCCACCGCCGCCACCGCCTCCACGCCCAGGTGTCGCGCCACGGTCTCCAGGATGACCGCCCCGGCCACGATGATCTCCGCGCGGCGCGGGTCGAAGTGCTTGCGGCGCTCCTCGGGGGTCATCCCGCAGAGCTCCTCCGCGGCGTGGGCCAGCTCGCGCACGGTGGCGTGGCCCGCTCCCTCCTTGGCCGCGTAGCCCACCACGGCGTTGATGGTGCCCGAGCTGCCCAGCGCAATCTTCGGCACCCCGCGCAGCTTCGTCGGCAGCTGCTTGTTGAGCACCTCGGCCGCGTAGTTGCGCATCACCTTGAGCTGCTTGCCGCTGACGACGCCCGTGGTGTCGAACAGCTCGCTCAACCTCACCGCGCCCAGCTGGAGGCTCCACAGGTCGGTGGGGTGCTCGCCGACCGCGGTGGCCACCTCCGTGGAACCCCCGCCGATGTCCACCAGCAGCGAGCGGGCCGAAGGCGACTTGCGGTGCAGGACCCCCAGACAGATGAGGCGCGCCTCTTCCTTGCCCGACACCACCTCCAGCGTGAGCCCCGCCTCCTCGCGCGTCCGCCGGACGATGTCGTCACGGTTCCGCGCCTCACGCACGGCGCTCGTGGCCACCGCCTTCACCCGCGCCCGGTGACGACGGCACAGGGCCGCGTATCGACGCAGGGTGGACAGCAGCCGGTCCGCCACCTCCTCGGGGATGGCGCCCGTCTTGAACACGCCCTCCCCGGGTCGGACGGGGTCGCGCTCCTGGTGGAGCGTCTCCAGGGAGCCGTCGGGAAGCACGCGCGCCAGCTCGAGGCGCACGGCGTTGGTGCCCACGTCGATGGCTGCGATGACTGGGGAGAGGACAGTGGCCGGCATGTGCTGTGCGCACCATAGCCGCCCCCCGTGGGCGACGCCTTCTCCAGAGTGCCTCGGGGACCGAAGGCAGGCAGCACAGCCGGAAGGTTCCGCTGCCCGCCGTCACGCGCCCGTCACCCCGCGGGAGGAATGGAACCGCCTCCTCGGTCCGGCAGGAAGCGGGCCAGCGCGTCGCGGGTGGCCGCCACGTCCGTGAAGAGCAGCCCCACTCCGACTCCACGCGTCACCTGCACCACCCGCGCGGGGGCCTCGAGGCGCTCACCCACGAAGTCCAGCCGGAGCTCGAGCTGCACCTCCGCGTCACGCTCGAAGCTCCGCTCGGTGCGCAGGAAGAGGCCGCCGTGGCGCAGCTGCCCGTCGAAGGCGCGCCGCAGGTCCTCCGCGGTGGCGAAGCGACACAGCAGGGGCGCCTCCTGCGCGGACGCGGCGCGAGGGACGAGCAACCCGAAGAGCTCGTCGGGGGTGAGGAAGCGCGCGCCGAAGCCCTGGCGGGACAGCGTCCGGAGCGAAGGCGGAACCACGCGGTGACGGCGCACCACCGCCTCGCGGCACACCGTTCCTCCGGACGTCTGGATCTCGAGGTGCACCCGCGCGTCGAGCGGGGGCAGGTGGAGGCTCGCGACGAAGATTCCCTCGGGTGACACGTCCGCCGAGAAGCCGGTGTGCGTGAGCGCCTCCTCGCCGAAGCGCACGGTGAAGCGCCTGGGATGGCGCCGGTTGCAGCGTTTCTCCGCCATGGTTTCCCCCACGAACGCCGCGCGGCGGTGCGCAGCCATGGAGGGCGAGCGTCGCCGCTACGCACCCCCGGGCGCAAGCGCTTGCGCGAGAGCTGTCAGGTCCTCGAAGGCGGTGGTGCACGGAGGGCCCTCGGCCCACCACAGGCGCGTGGTGCTCCACGACTCCCCCAGACGGAGCACCAGGCCCGAGCGCGTTCCATAGCCGATGGCCGGTGCATGCACGCACGGCGCGTCCAGCGGGAGCGCTCCGTCCGGCGCGTGCGTTCCGAGCAGCTGCATCAACCCCTCGTCGGAGGGCGGCTCGCCGGCGGCAGCCCAGAGCGCGCGCACGGTGGCCTCACGTGCCAGGGCTCCGTGCTGGAAGCTGCGCTCGGTGATGACGTGCAACCCCGGCGCCACGTCCAGCTGGTGCAGCTGTTCCCCGTCCGTCCAGGTGACGTGCGCGCTGGTCCGGTCCGCATAGAAGAGGTGGAAGGCGTTGTACGTGCGCGGCGACAGGCCCGCGAGCGCGGCGTGCAGGACGCGGGCGCTCGGCTGGCGCAGGGCCTCCAGCACCAGGTGTCCGCGAGACGAGCGTCCCGTGTCGCGCGGAGCCTGGAAGCGGTTCGTCACGCCCACGAAGACACCGTGCGCATTGAGTCCCAGCCACGTCCCCCCGGCCTGCTCGTCCCGCGGTACGAGGAATGCGGGAGGGCCCTCCCACAGCCGCGGACCGCTGGAGGGCCGCGCGAGCGCCTCGTCGCGGTTGGCGGCCACCAGGAGGGCCACGTCGGAAGAGGGGCGGACGGCGACGGCGAGGGTGCACATGGGGAGAGGATGACAGGGAGGCGGTGCCTGCGCCTCAGGGGCGTGCGTCCCAGGGCTTCATTCCGGCCACCTCCTCCGCCCCCTCGATGACGCGCGCATGGTGCCGCCGCTCCCCCGCGAGGAAGCGGCGCACGGCGTTGTCCAGGCGCGGGTCGAACACGAGGTGCGCGCTGTGCACGCCCACGGGCGTGAAGCCACGCGCAATCTTGTGCTCACCCCCGGCCCCCGGCTCGAAGCGGCGGCGGCCCAGGCGGATGCACTCGTCCACCGAGTGGTACAGACACACGTTGAAGTGGAGGAAGGGCACCTCCACATCGGAGCCCCAGTAGCGACCGTAGAGGACGTCTCCCCAGGCGAGGTTGAAGGCCCCCGCGAGGAGCCGCCCGTCCCGCTGTGCCGTGACGACCTCCACCGCGTCCGGCAGCGTGCGGAAGACGCGGGCGAAGAAGTCGGGCGTGAGCTGCACCCGGCCCCACGCGTGGCGCTCGCAGGTGGCGGCGTAGAAGCGGAACGCATGGGCCGCGTGCTCGGGGAGCAGGGCCTCCCCACGCACGGTGGTCAGCTGGATTCCCTGGGAGCCGGGTGCGCGCACCTCGCGCTTGAGCTGGTTGCGCCGCTTGGAGTCGAAGCGACCGAGGTACTCCTCGAAGCTCCTGTAGCCCGGATTCTGCCAGTGGAACTGCAGCGTGAGCCTCCGGGCGAACCCCGCCTCCTCGAGCCCGTCCGCCTCCTCCTCCGTCGGGTAGAGCACGTGCACGGACGAGCAGCCCTCCTCGTGCGCGAGCGCCACCGCCGCGTCCAGGAGGGCCCGCCGCAGCGCCGTCGCATCCTCGCCCGGGGCCACCAGGAGGCGCGGACAGGTGGCGGGGCTCAAGGGGGCACCCACGAGGAGCTTCGGGTAGTACTCGAGCCCCAGCTGCGAGGCGGCCTGCGCCCAGGCGAAGTCGTAGATGTACTCCCCCATGCTGTGGTGCTTGAGGTAGGCGGGAGCGGCCGCCACCAGGCGCTCACCGCGCCAAAGCGTGAGGTGACGCGGTGTCCAGCCCGTCTCGGGCGTGGCGCTGCCGCTGTCCTCCATGGCGGCGAGCCACGCGTGCCGGACGAAGGGGGCAGGGGAGGGGCCGAGCAGCGCCGCCCAGTCCGCGGGCGGGACGTCGGTGATGCTCTCCAGGAGGCGGAGCCGGGTGGCAGGGGCGCTCACGAGGAGCAGTGTTAACGCGCACGGGGGCCGGGTGCCCCGGGGTTCCGCGCGCGGAGTGTGTTTTTCCCTGAGGCCCGCTCCGGAGGTGGCCCCCGCTGGCCCGCCTGGTCCCCATGCGCGAGAGGGACCGGCCGGCCGCCGCAGGCTTACCGACCCCGCCCCCGCGCGGCAGATTTCCCCCCGGGAGCGTGCGCCATGGACCAGGAAACCGAGAAGGCACAAGTCATGGACGGCGGGCTCGCAATCTTCGGGCTCGGCCTCTTCCTCTTCGCCGTCGCCAACCTCTACATCGGCGCCAACTGGGGCGTCGCGTGGGTCGTCCTCGCCCTCTCGGTCCTGTCCATGGGGATGGCGTTCAGCGAGTACCGGGGACGGCGCAACGTGGCGCTCGGGATGGGCGCGGTGCTCCTGCTGCTGGAGCTCTGGGCCGCCATCGCCCGGGCCCCGTGGTGGATCCAGGTCCTGCTCGTGGCCTTCGCGGCCGCGTACTTCATGCTGTGGGCGGAGTACCGCTTCCCCGTCTTCGGACACGTGGGGGAGGGGGAGACCCACCTCGGCCGGACGGGCCTTCCGCGCGGCCGCCACCGCCAGGAGGTGTGAGCACCCTCGAGTCACTCCTCGCCCGTCATGTCCTCCGGGCGGACCCACTGCTCGAACTGCTCGGCGGTGAGATGGCCGAGCTCGAGCGCTGCCTCCTTCAGCGTCTTGTTCTCGCGGTGGGCCTTCTTCGCGATCTCGGCGGACCTGTCGTAGCCCAGGTGCGGGTTGAGCGCCGTGACGAGCATCAGCGAGCGGTCCAGGTTCTCGCGGATGCGCGCGCGGTTCGGCTCGATGCCCACCGCGCAGTTCTCGCGGAAGGAGCGGCACCCGTCCGACAGCAGCCGGCAGGACTGCAGGAAGTTGTGGATGAGGAGCGGCCGGTAGACGTTCAGCTCGAAGTTGCCGCTCATCCCCCCGATGTTGATGGCCACGTCGTTGCCCATCACCTGGGCGCACAGCATGCTCATCGCCTCGCTCTGGGTCGGGTTCACCTTCCCCGGCATGATGGAGCTGCCGGGCTCGTTCTCGGGAATCAGCAGCTCCCCGAGGCCGCTCCGGGGTCCGCTCGCGAGCCACCGCACGTCGTTGGCCACCTTCGTGAGCGCCGCGGCCAGCGTCTTGAGCGCGCCGTGGGCGAACACCAGCGCGTCGTTCGCGGCGAGCGCCTCGAACTTGTTGGGCGCCGTCACGAAGGGCTGTCCCGTCAGCCTCGCGAGCTCCTTGGCCACGGCCTCTCCGAAGCCCTTCGGGGCGTTGAGGCCCGTCCCCACCGCGGTACCGCCCAGCGCGAGCTCGTGCAGGTGCGGCAGCGAGGCCTCCACGTGGCGGGACGCATGGTCGAGCTGCGCCACCCATCCGCTCACCTCCTGCCCGAGCGTCAGCGGGGTCGCGTCCTGGAGGTGCGTGCGGCCCACCTTCACCACGTCCCGGAACGCGGCGGCCTTCCCGGCGAGCACGTCGCGCAAGCCGCGCACCTCGGGGAGGACCCGGCCGACGAGCGCCTCCACCGCGGCCACGTGCATGGCGGTGGGGAAGACGTCGTTGGAGGACTGGCTGCGGTTGACGTCGTCGTTGGCGTGGACCTTGCGCCGCTCGCCCCTCTCGCCGCCGAGCAGCTCGCTCGCGCGGTTGGCGAGCACCTCGTTGACGTTCATGTTCGTCTGGGTGCCGCTTCCCGTCTGCCAGACGAGGAGCGGGAACTCCTCGTCGTGCTTCCCCGCCAGCACCTCGTCGGCGGCCCTCACGATGGCGTCCCCCTTGTCCCGCGGGAGGAGGCCGAGCGCGACGTTGACGGTGGCGCACGCCCTCTTCACCAGCACCAGCGCGCGCACCAGGTCCTGGGGCATGCGCTCGGTGGAGATGGCGAAGTTCTGTCGGCTGCGCTGCGTCTGGGCACCCCACAGGCGGTCCGCCGGCACCTCGATGGGGCCGAAGGTGTCCTGCTCGGTCCGCGTGTCCGGCTTCGTCATGGCGGCTGTCTCCTTCGATGCGGGTAGGTACACCCTGGGGCGGGTCCGCCAAAGGGGGGGAGCGCAGGAGAGCCCCGGTGCATCGTCCGCCGGCGGGCGTTTTGTCACCCGTTCGTGACGTGTCCTCCCCGGGGCCGGGGTAGGAATGCAGCTGCCCCCCGAGGAGGCCTTAAGCCCGCACGTGGACTTCCAGGACCCCGCGCTGTTCATCAACCGCGAGCTGTCATGGCTCGCCTTCAACGAGCGCGTGCTGGCAGACGCCGCCGACCCTGCGCTCCCGCTCCTCGAGAGGCTGAAGTTCCTCTCCATCTCCGCCAGCAACCTGGACGAGTTCTTCATGGTGCGCGTGGCGGGCCTCAAGCAACAGCTGGCCAGCGGCGTGGCGGAGACGGCCGCGGACGGGATGCTCCCATCGGACCAGCTCGAGGCCATCAGCGCACGCGTGCACCCCATGGTGGAGGAGCAGGACCGGCTGTGGCGCGAGGACCTCCTGCCGCGGCTCGCGCAGGTGGGGCTGTCCATCCTCACGCGGGAGCGGCTCTCGCCGGAGCAGCGGGCCGCGGCGCGCGCGTCCTTCACCTCCTCCGTCTTCCCGGCGCTCACGCCCCTGGCCGTGGACCCGGGGCATCCCTTCCCGCACCTGCGCAACAAGTCCCTCAACCTGGCGGTGCTCCTGCGCCGTGAGCCCGAGGGCAAGCGGCGGCGTCGCAGCGCGGGCAGCGTCGCGGGGGCGCTCGCGGTGGTGCAGGTGCCCAGCGTGCTGCCGCGCCTGGTGCCACTCCCGGCCCCCGGAGGGCAGGCCTTCCTCCTCCTCGAGGAGCTCATTGCCCTGCACGTGGGAGAGCTCTTCCCCGGCTATGCGGTGGACCAGACCGCGGCCTTCCGCGTGACACGCAACTGGGACCTCAACGTGGACGAGGAGGAGTCCGCGGACCTGCTCTCCACCGTGCAGGAGGAGCTGCGCAGACGTGACCGCGGCGCCGCGGTGCGCCTGGAGCTGGACGCCGCGGCGAGCCCCTCGCTGGAGCAGGAGCTCACCGTCGCCCTCAAGCTGTCCGCCGCGGACGTCTACCGCATCCGCGGGCCGCTGCAGCTGGCGGACCTCATGGCGCTCGCGGAGCTGGACCGGCGCCCCGAGCTGCGCGCCGAGCCGTTCCAGCCGGCGGTGCCGGCGGCCCTGCGCGAGTCCGAGAGCATCCTCCAGGTGGTGGGCACACGCGATGTGCTGCTCCACCACCCCTACGAGAGCTTCGACCTGGTGGTGCGCTTCCTCGAGGAGGCGGCGGAGGACCCAAACGTCCTCGCCATCAAGCAGACGCTCTACCGCACGAGCGCGGACAGCCCCATCGCGCGCGCCCTCAGCCGCGCGGTGGAGAACGGCAAGCAGGTGACGGTGCTCGTGGAGATCAAGGCCCGGCTGGACGAGGCCAACAACATCGCCTGGGCGCGCCGCATGGAGGAGAGCGGCGTGCACGTCGTGTACGGCCTCATCGGGCTGAAGACGCACTGCAAGGTGGCCCTGGTGGTGCGGCGCGAGGGCGCCGGCATCCGGCGCTACGTCCACCTGGGCACGGGCAACTACAACCCGCATACCGCGCGCCTCTACACGGACGTGTCCTACTTCACCGCGCGAGCGGAGATCGCCGAGGACGCGACCGCTCTCTTCAACATGCTCACCGGCTACTCCACCCCACCGCAGTTCCGGAGGCTGGCCGTGGCCCCCGTCACCCTGCAGGAGCGGGTGCTCGCCCTCGTCCAGCGCGAGGCGGAGCGCGCGAGGAGGGGGGAGCCCGCGCGCATCGTGGCGAAGATGAACTCCCTGGTGGACGTCACCACCATCCGGGCCCTCTATGCCGCCAGCGGCGCGGGCGTGGACGTGGAGCTCCTGGTGCGCGGCATCTGCTGCCTCAGGCCGGGGGTGCCCGGCGTGTCCGAGCGCATCCGCGTGCGCAGCGTGGTGGACCGCTTCCTCGAGCACAGCCGCGTCTTCGCCTTCGGCGTGGGAGAGGCCACCGAGGTGTACCTCTCCAGCGCGGACTGGATGCCGCGCAACTTCCTGCGCCGCATCGAGGTGATGGTGCCGGTGGAGGATCCCGCGCTGCGCACGCGCCTCCTGGAGGAGGTGCTCGGCATGGGCCTGCGCGACAACGTCAAGGCGCGCCAGCTCCTGCGCGACGGCACCTACGTGCCCGTGGAGGCCGGTGGCCCCCCTCTGCGCAGCCAGGCGGTGCTGCAGGAGCTGGCCCGCCGCCCGGCGGACGCAGTCGCCCGTGGCACCGTCCTCCGGCGCCTCGCCGCGAGCCCCGAGCAGGGCGAGCAAGCACGCTCGGCCGCCGGTGGAGGGCAGATGGCCTGAAGCTTTCCGGGCTGACTGGATGCTCGGTGCGAAGCAGTCGGACGGGCGTGGCAGGGCGCCGGCAGGGGACTCGACAAGGCCCCCCGGGGCACGCTCCACTGCACGTCAACGGCTTCAGAAATGCCTCCACCGCCCGAGCCCCTGCCGACTGCCGTCCCGGACGCCGCCGCCCCGCGCGCGCGACGGATGGCCCGTGTGTCGCGCTCGGGTGTGCCCGCGTCTCTCAAGGCGCTCCACGACGCCTCTCCGGACGCGGTGCTGGTGCTCGAGCCGCAGCGGGGACCGGACGGAGAGGTGCGCGACTTCCGGCTGCTCCACGCGAACCCGGCCGCGCTGCGCAGCCTGGGCCTCGGCGACGCCCCGCTGCAGGGACTGCACCTGTCCGACGTCCTCTCCGAGGAGACGCTGGGCCCGGGTCAGCGCGCAGTCTGCGTGGAGGTGGCGGAGTCCGGGCTCGCACGCGTTCACGAGTGCGCCCACCGCGTCCAGGCGCACCAGCGCTGGTTCCGCACCACCACGGTGCGGCTGGAGGGGCTCCTGCACGTCACCTTCGCGGACATCACCGCGGAGAAGCGCGCCGAGGAGGCGCTCGAGGTGCTCGCCGCCGCGAGTGGCTCGCTCTCCACCTCCCTGTCCGTGGACGCAACGCTCAAGGCGGTGCTGTCCCTGCTGGTGCCGCGCGTGGCGGAGTTCTGTGCGCTGGACGTGCGCGAGAGCGGCCTGGTGCGCACACGCGTGGCGGTCCACGGCGAGCCTTCGCGCAGCCAGGCGCTGGGCCACCTTCAGCGGCTGCTCACCTTCGGCCGCGCCGGAGCCCTGGACGTGCTCGCGGTGCTCGAGCGCGGTGAGCCGCTGCTCCTCACCGACGTGCGTGGCGCGGTGGGGGCGGACGCCGCCTCCTCCCGCGTCCTCGACGAGCTCGACGTCCGCTCGCTCCTCCTGGCGCCGCTGAGCGCCCACGGCGAGTCGGTGGGTCTGCTCGTGGTGGGCACCACCTCCCGCGGCCGCACGCTCGACGCGAGGGACGTGCCGCTGGTGCGGGAGGTGGCGCGCCGCGCGGCCGGAGCGCTCGAGAATGCGCGCCTCTTCGAGCTCTCGCGCCAGGAGCGCACGCGCGCCGAGGAGGCCAACCGCGCCAAGGACGAGTTCCTCGCCATCGTCTCCCACGAGCTGCGCCAGCCCCTCAACGCCATGCTGGGCTGGCTCAGGCTCTACCGCTCGGGGGGCCTCACCACGGACCAGCGCGAGCGCGCCCTGGAGACCGTGGAGCGCAACGTCCTCGCTCAAGGGCAGCTCGTGGAGGACCTGCTGGACGTCAGCCGCATCATCACCGGCAAGCTCCGGCTCCAGCTGCGCCGCGTGCAGGTGGAGGGCCTCCTCGCGACCACGCTCGAGACGGTGAGCGCCACCGCGCACACCAAGGGCATCCGCCTCTCCACGCGTGTGGACGCGGGCCTTCCCGCGGTCTCGGCGGACCCGGAGCGGATGCAGCAGGTCCTCTGGAACCTGCTCTCCAACGCCATCAAGTTCACTCCACGCGGTGGACAGGTGTCCGTGCGGCTCTCACGGCTCGAGGATGCGGTGGAGCTCTCGGTCACCGACACCGGCGTGGGGATTCCCGGCGCGTTCCTCCCCTACGTCTTCGAGCGCTTCCGCCAGGCGGAGCCGAGTGCCACGCGCACGCACCGGGGCCTGGGCCTGGGGCTCGCCATCGTCAAGTACGTGGTGGAGCAGCACGGCGGCACGGTGTCCGCGGATAGCGCGGGGGAGGGGAGGGGCGCCACGTTCACCGTGCGCCTCCCGCTCGCCGGTGCCGGCGCATCGGAGTCGGAGGTGGAGTCCCTTCCGCCTGCCGTACCCACCCCTGTGATGGCGCCGGAGGGCGCGCGGCTGCTCGCCGGCCTGAGCGTCCTGGTGGCCGAGGACGAGCCGGACGCGTGCGAGGTGCTCGTCACCATCTTCCAGGCCAGTGGGGCACGCGTTGCGCGCGCTCGCACGGCGGCCGAGGCGCTCGAGCTGGTGCCGCGGCTCCGACCGGACGTGCTGGTGTTCGACATCGGACTTCCGGACGAGGACGGCTACGCCCTCATCGGCAGGGTGCGCAACCTGCCGCCCGAGAGCGGCGGCGCCACACCGGCCGTGGCGCTCACCGGCTACGCCCGCACCGAGGACCGCACGCGCGCGTTCCTCGCGGGCTTCCAGCTCCACCTGCCCAAGCCGGTGGAGCCGGCGGAGCTCGTGGCGGTGGTGGCCAACCTCGCCGGACGCCGCCTGGCGCGCTGACGCAACGACAGGCGGCGCGCGCTTCAGTCGTCGTGCTTGCGCGCGCCCTTGCCCTTCCCCTTGTGCTTGCAGCGCTCGCCGTCCCAGTACTGGCTGGGGTGGCACTCGCGCTTGTCCTTGTCCTTCTTCCAGACGGCCTGCTCGGAGCGGGACGTGCCCCAGGAGGGCCGGCGCGAGTGGCCATAGGCGCAGCCCGCGAGCGGCGCAGCCACGCAGAGCGCGAGGAGCAGGGACGAGAGTTTCCTGGAATTGACGGGCTTCATGGTGACGGCAGGGTAGCGCCCATCCCCTACGCTCGCGATGGAGGCGTGTGTAGGCGTGTCGTGCCTTGCGCAGGCCTGCGCTCCCGCCGGAAAATTCCGTGTCTTCCCCGGCATGCAGCCTGCCCTGCCATCGTGCTCGCGCGGCAGGTGACGGCGCACGCGGGCACCGGTAGCCTTGAGGGCTTCAGCGTGCGCACCCAGGAACAGCCCACTTCCCGCCACCGCAAGGTCGGCCCCTACCGCATCCGCGGCGAGCTCGGCCGCGGGGGCATGGCCCGCGTGTACCGTGGCCTCCACGAGTCCCTCCAGCGCGAGGTGGCGCTCAAAGAGCTCCTGCCCGAGGCGAAGGACAAGGAGTCGCAGAGCCGCTTCATCCGCGAGGCGCTGGCACTGGCGGCCTTCCGGCACCAGAACATCGTCACGCTGTATGACCTGGTGGAGAAGGGCGACTCGGTCTTCATGGTGATGGAGTACGTGGACGGCCCCACGCTCGCGGAGCTGATGCGCGGAGGTCCACTGCCACCGGACGTGGCCGCGGTCATCGGCCTGCAGCTTGCGAGCGCGCTCGAGCACGCTCACTTCGAGGGCGTCATCCACCGCGACCTCAAGCCCGCGAACGTCATGCTCACCCGCACGGGCGTGGTGAAGCTGATGGACTTCGGCGTGGCCAAGGACGAGGACCTGGAGGCCCTCACGCGCGAGGGCATGGCGGTGGGCACGCCGGCGTACATGTCCCCGGAGCAGGTGACGGGGACGCCGCTGGACGCGAGGACGGACCTGTTCTCCCTGGGCGTGCTGCTTTACGAGGCGCTCAGCGGCGAGCGCCCGTTCACGGGGCGGACCGCGGGCGAGGTGTTCGCGAGGGTGCGGGACGCGCGGTGCACGCCGCTGAACCGTGTGGCGCCGGACGTCCCCGAGTCGCTGGTGCGCGTGGTGCGTCGGGCCCTGCGCCCCTCGCCGGGCCAGCGCTTCCCCGACGCTGCCGCCATGGGGCGCGCGCTCGACGCGCACGTCTCGCGCGAGGTGAAGGTGTCGCACTCCGCGCTGCTGATGGCCTTCCTGCGCCACCGGGGCGTGCTGACGGACACGGACGTGCGCGCGCACCTGAGCGTGCGCGAGCTGTCGCTCGTCTCGGGCTTCGACGGCTCGAAGGGGCGGAGGCGAGGGTCGCTCAAGCGGCTTGGTGCGGCCGCGGCCGCCATCGGCCTGGGCACCCTGGCGTGGGCCACCCACGCGCAGTGGTGGCCGCTGCTCGAGCAGCTCGCGCGCTGAGGCTCCTGGCCTACCGACGGGAGGCGCGGCGCTTCGTCGCGCGCGCCGTCTTCACGTGGGACACCGTCACCTTGGTGCCGATGCCGCCGCGCACGAACCAGTCCCCGAGGATGGTCAGCGAGCGCGGTTCGAGCAGGCGGATGAGGTCGTCCGCGATGCGGTTGGTCATCTTCTCGTGGAACGCACCCTCGTTGCGGAAGCTCCACAGGTAGAGCTTCAGGCTCTTGAGCTCCACGCAGAGCCGGTCCGGCACGTAGCGGATGGTGAAGCGCGCGAAGTCTGGCTGCCCGGTGAGGGGGCAGATGCAGGTGAACTCCGGGCAATCGAAGGCAATCTCGTAGTCGCGCTCGGGCGCGGGGTTGGGGAAGGTCTGGAGGTCCCTGGAGGGCTGCGTCGGCATGGGCGCCCCTGTAACAGAGGCCTAGTGCGAATGCAGCACCCGGAAGTCCGCGCGCGGGACGCCCGAGTGCGCGAGCGCCGAGCGAGCCTGCTTGGAGAGAAACGCCAGGAGCTCCACCTCGCGCTGCGCGGAGTAGCCGCTTTGCACCGCCTCGGGGCGATAGCCGGGGTGGCACATCAGCTCCACGACACCGTCCGTCGGGAGGCTCCCGAGCGCCTCCACGAGCCGCGCCTCGGTCCAGTACGGCTCCGCGCCGGCATCCCCGAGGAAGTGCGTGTTGGTCGCCACGCCCCGTGCCCCGAGTGCCTGGCGCATGTCCCCATCGAGCGAGCGCACCGGCAGACCTCGCGCACGCGCCGCCCGTGCCAGTCCCTCCAGCACGCCCGGGTGCCGGTGCAGGTGCTTGTGCACGTCCACGTGGGTTGCGGGTCGGCCGAGCAGCGCCTCGAGCCGGTCCAGCTGCGCGAGCGTCTCCGCCTCCACCGTCTCCGGGAGGAGCCCTCCCGCGCGCGCCTCCGACAGGCTTCCCTCCACGAGGTGGGCCGCCGGGAAGCGCGAGGACACGGGCCGGCCGCGCGCGAGGTTGAGGTGCAGGCCCACCGCGAGGCCCTGCGCCTGCCGCGCGGCCTCCTCCGAGGAGGGCATGTTCACCATGAAGGTGGTGGAGGAGACGATGCCCTCTCTCATCGCGAGGAGGATGCCGCGGGTGACGGCAGGGTCATAGCCGAGGTCGTCCGCGTTGATGATGAGGGCACGTGGAGGCATGGAGGAGCTCACACTCACCGGGAGAGGCATGCAGGGTGGAGGGTGTCGAGCTGCGAGCGGAAGCGCCGCCGCAGCTCCTGGGCGACGGCGAGCGACGCCTCGGGCCTGCCGCGGCTTCCGAGCAGCTCGCACAGCGCGGCCAGGGCGCGCACGTCCTCCGGCGCCTTCCTGTCCGCCTCCCGCCACGCGCGCTCTGCGCCGGCCGCGTCACCCAGACGGAAGAGGACGGCACCGAGGTAGTAGTGGGCGAGGCCGAGCTGCGGATGCTCGCGCGCCGCGCGTTGCAGGAGGAGGCGCGCCTCCTCGAAGCGGTCCTGTCTGTAGAGCACGAAGGCGAGCTCGGCCAGGGCGGTCCCGTCGCCGGGCTCCTCCGCGAGCGCCGAGAGCACACGCGCAGCCTCCGCGAGGCGTCCGTTGGCGGAGAGGAGCACGCCGTAGCGCAAGCTGACCGCGGCACCGGCGTGTCGCTCGTGCGCACGGGCGAGCGCCTCGAGCGCGGCGTCCACGTCCCCCTCCTGTTCGCGCAGGTCCGCCAGCACCACGTCTGACCGCGGGTCCGAGGGCGCGAGGTGGGCCGCACGTGCGAGCGCCTCCTCCGCGCGGCGCCCCATCTTCAGCGCGGCGCTGGCCCTCGCCAGGAGGAGCGGTCCCTCCACGTCGCCGGGAGCGCGGGCCTCCAGCGCCTCGGCCAGCGCCTGCGCGGTGACGAAGCCGTCCACCTCCATCAGGAGCTGTGAGGCGACCTTGAGGTCCTCGGGTGAGGCGTCCGCATCCCGGGCCAGCGGTGCGAGTTCCTCCTCTCGTGTCACCCTGTCCTGCGCGCTCGCCGCCGTCGCGAGCCGCTCGGAGACGGGGCGCTCCGGCCACAACACGTAGACGGCAACCACCACGTGCAGCGCCAGCACGAGAGCGGAGACGAAGGGCGCGCCCGTCCACCACCGCCCGCGCGCGCCCCGAGGCGTCTCCAGCGCCGGCGCCACCACCAGGCCCGCCTTCCCCTCATCCCAAGCGCCCGAACGTCCCCGCAAACACTCCTCCACCAGCGCGCCCAACCCTTCCCCCCCGAAGTCCCCCACCTCCCGCGCCACCTCCTCCAGCGCCCCCGCGAACGCCTCCACGTCCGCGAAGCGCTCCGCCGGCGCATGGGCAAGAGCCCTGCGCAACACCCGCTCCACCGGGCCGGGAAGCACCGGGACACCGCCCGCGCCCACCTCCAGCAGCGCGCGCAGCACGAAGCCCGCGGAGTACACATCCGCCCGCGCGTCCACGCCGCGCCCCTCGCGCACCTCGGGCGCAGCAGACCCGGGCACACCGTCCGCGGGCCGGAGGAGCGCGGTGCCCGCCTCCAGCACACGCACCTCACCACGGCGCGACACATGGACTGCATGGGCCGTGAGCGCCCGGGGGACCGGGGCCACCGGTCGGCCGGCCTCCTCCGCCACGCGGTGCAGGGCCCGGAGCCCGCGACACGCTCCCACCACCACGTGGAGCGCGAGCCCCACCGGAATCCGGCGCGAGGCGGCGTGCGCATGCTCGAGGAGCTGCGCGACCGTGCACCCCTCGAGCATCGGAAGGACGACGTACGGCGTGCCCCCGTCCGAGCCCGCGTCCAGCACCCGCGCCACGTTCGGGTGCTCGAGGCCCACCGCCAGGGACGCCTCCTCCATCAGCCGCGCGGCCAGCCCCTCCTGCCCAGCCACCTGCGGCACGGGCCGGCGGAGGAGCACCAGCGGTCCGAGGCGCCCGTCGGGCTCCACCTTCCGCGCCAGGTGCAGCTCGGTCACGTCTCCCGACGCGACGCGCGAAGCGAGCCAGTAGGGGCCCAGCGAGGAGGAGGGGGGCTCGGCGAACACGGCTCAGCGCACGGAGAGCAGAGAGGGCGGACCGACACCGGACATCGTGCGGGGCGACCGCGCCAGCACGCCACCGGGGATAAGGAGGCTCTGTGGGCCAGCGTACGTCCCATGTCCCTCGCGTGGCGTCCACCCCGCACCGCGCGGCGCAATGTCGCCCCGAGTAGGGAGGAGTGGGAGCCCTTCGCGGAGCGCCCGGCGAAGCCGGGTCGGTGGTAGCGTCGCGGCCTTCCGGGAGCGGGGCGGGGGCTCCCGGGATTGACCGCACGAGAAGTCGCGGCGCTGACTCCCTGCCCGGCCGGGGGTGTGCGCTCGCGCACCGGAGAGCTGGGTGGGCACCGTCCTCAAGGGTGGAACACTGGTGGAGCTGGAGCCGGCGCACGTCGAGCTGGCGGACCTGCGCGTCGAGGAGGGCCGCATCGTCGCGCGCGGGACGGACCTTCCCGTCCAGGAGGGAGACGACGTGGTGTCCCTGTCCGGCAAGCTCGTGATGCCCGGCATGGTGAGCGCCCACGTGGAGCCGGCCGCGGTGCTCGCGCGCGGGCTCTCCCGCCCCGCGTCCGCCAGAGCGCTCCACCCGGCGCTGGACCTGCGCATCCGGCTGGAGGACGCGCTGGACCTGAACGCGGTGCAGGTTGTGGGGACGGCCACCGCGCTGGAGGCGCTGCAGAACGGCACCACCACGCTCTTCGCACACCACGCGTCGCCTGCCGCGGTGGACGGCTCGCTCCTGCGGCTGGCGCGCGGGCTCAACGACGTGGGGGTCCGCGGAGTCCTTGCCTACGCCGTCTCCGACCGCGGCGGTCCGGAGGTGCGCGAGCGCGCCCTGGAGGAGGCGGTGGGCTTCATCCGCCGCGCGCAAGGGCGCTTCCGCGGCGCGGTGGGTGCGCAGCCGCTCTGCTTCCTCACGCAGGAGGGACTCCACCGCGTGAAGGAGGCGCTCACCTCCACCGGGACCGGGCTCCACGTGGAGCTCGCGGAGGCGCCCCAGGACGACCGGCTGTCGGTGGAGTACCACGGCGGCACGCCGGTGGAGCGTCTCATGGGGCTGGAGCTCCTGGACGCGCGCACCGTGGCCGCGCACCTCGTGCACCTCTCCTGGCCGGAGCTCTCGCAGGTCATCGCCACGGGCGCATGGCTCGTGCACGCGCCGCGCGCCAACATGCAGGCGGAGGTGGGCTACGCGCCCGCGGGCAAGTTCGGACACCGCGCCGCGCTCGGGACGGCGGCCTTGAGCGCGGACGTCTTCGCCGAGAGCCAGGTGGCCTTCCGCCGCGGGTGCGACGCGGGCCAGCCCATCGACGTGCTGCGCTACCTGGCCAACGGCCACCGCCTCGCCTCCGAGGCCTTCGGGCTGCCGGTGGGCCCGCTGCGCGAGGGCGCCGCGGCGGACCTGGTGGTGCTGGACTACCGGTCTCCCACGCCCCTCACTCCCGAGACGCTCGCCGCGCACCTGCTCGACGGCCTCTCGGCGCGCGCGGTGGAGTCGGTGATGGTGGACGGGGTGTGGCGCATGTGGGCCCGCAAGCCGCTCTCCGTCAACCCGGACGTGGTGGCCGAGGAGTCACGCAGCGTCTGCGCCGAGGTGTGGGCCCGCCTCGCGGCGCCGGCCGCCTAGAGGCGCGGCCCGCCCTCAGGCCGCGGCGCTGGGCACGAGCCTCGAGCGCCACGCATCGAACCCGGGGTGGCCGTGGAGCCGCGCGAGGTCCTCGTCCGAGGCCGCGTAGACACCGTCGCGGAAGCCGAGCCCCACCGCCTGCTCCAGCATCCACAGCGCGCGCTCCACGTTGCCCGCGCGCGCGTGGGCGCACGCCGCGTCGTAGGCCAGGTCTGCCCGAGGCACCTCGCGGAGTGCCTCCTCACCGAGCACCGCGGCCTCCGAATAGGCGCCACGGAGGAACGGCACCCGCGTCGCAAACTGCCATGCCGTGGCGAGGTCCACGCCGGGCAGCCGCCGCACGCGCTCCGGTTGCTGGGCCCTCAGGAGGCTTCCCGCCCACTCGTGGAGGATGGTGGTGTCAGCCGTCTGCTGCCACGCCATCTCCCACACCGGCAGCGCCTTCGCCTCGTCCCCGAGGAGCGAGAAGGCCGCCGCGAGCGCGTGGGGCGGAACGTGCGGGCCGTGCACCTGGCTGAAGTGGTCCAGCGCCCGCCGTCCCTGGCCCTCCTTCAGGGCCACCCAGCCGAGCACGAGGTGCGCACGACCCGCCGTCGGTGCGAGCACGCGGGCATCGTCGAGGACCGTGCGTGCGCACTGTACCGCCTCGTCGAGCCGCCCCGCGGCGAGGTGCGCCTCGGCCGCCTGGAGCTCCGGATGGGCGGGCCCCTCCGCAGCAACGTCCAGAGGACCCTCACCGCGGAAGTAGGCCTGGAGCAGCCGCACCGTCTGCATCCCGAAGAGCACGAAGAAGGCCGCGAGGAGCAGCTGCCCCGTCACCGCCGCCCAGGCCACCAGCGCCGCGGTGATGCTCAGGCCCAGCAGCTGCGAGAGGAGCAACCCCCTCCGCCCGAACAGGCGCACCGAGAGGCGG
>JAKEEX010000356.1 GCA_022616315.1 Myxococcaceae bacterium | reverse complement strand
GGGGTCGTCCAGCAGCTTCAAGAGCGCCTCTTCGGCGCGCCGCTCCTGGGCGTAGCACAAGACGAAGGCGCAGTTCTCGCGCACCTTGTGGTTCGCGTGCGTGACCCCGTCCTCCAGCATCGGCGCGGTGCTGAAGGGCAGGTGCTCCACGAGCTGCTTCACCAGGAAAATAGTGCGGCTGCGCTGCGAGCGCTCCGCCACCCCGTCCAGGGTCAGCCCCGCGATCCACTCGCGGCACCGCGCCACCTTGGCCTCGGTGGTGTCTTCCGGCCCCGCCGTGATGGGGGTGCCCGGGAACCGGATGTTCCCGTCCTTGATGCGCTCTTCGGTGATGCAGCCGGCCGCCAGGAGGCCCAGGGCCACCGCCGTCGCCGCCCTCGGGATCTGCGTGGTCATGTGGCCCGATTCTACGCGTCTGGCTCGGCCGTGCCAGGCGGCGTCCCGTCGCGCCAACGCGCCACGAGGGCCACGGCGGCCTCGCGCGACGCGACGCGCCCCTCGAGCTGGGCGTCCTCGAGCGCGCGCAGCACCTCGCCCACGCGGGGGCCCCGGGGCACGCCCAGCGCGATGACGTCCTCGCCGCGCAGGAGCGGGACGGGGTGCAGCTGCTCCGGCGGCAGCGCGGCCAGCTGGTCGCGGCAGAATTCCCACGTCGCCAGGTCCCCGCTGCTGGCCAGCAGGTCGGCACGGTGCAGCGCGAGCGCCTGCGGGAACTCCGGGGTCCGAAGGAAGCGCTTCAGCGTGGAAGGCCGCATGGCCGGCGCGCTGAAGAACCGCATGTGGCCCCCCACCAACCCCACCACCGCCTCCCGCAGCTCGTTGGCGAAGCGCAGCCGGCGCGCGATGGCGTCGGCCATCTCGGCCCCGACGTGCTCGTGCCGATGGAAGGAGATCCGGCCGCCCTCGGCGCGCGCGGTGGCCGGCTTCCCCACGTCGTGGAGCAGCGCGCCCCAGCCCAGGGCCGGGTCGGTCCGCTCCGGCAGCCGTTCGAGCAGGAGGCCGGTGTGGGTCAGGACGTC
>JAKEEX010000355.1 GCA_022616315.1 Myxococcaceae bacterium | reverse complement strand
TCGACCAGCTGGTGGCGGACTACGCCCACGATGCCGTCCGCAAGGGGCTCCGGCTCGACGTCCTCGCCAACCACTCCACCTCCATGCAGGTGGACCCGGACCTGCTGGTGGACGCGCTGGGCAACCTCATCCAGAACGCCATCAAGTACACGGAGCGCGGGTTCGTTCGTGTGTCCATGGAGGAGCAGCCCGACGCCGTGGTGTTCCGGGTAGAGGACTCCGGCCCCGGCATCAGCCCGGAGCGACAGCGCGAGCTCTTCAAGACCGTGCAGCCGGGGCAACAAGGTGGTGTCGGGCTGGGGCTGAACATCGCTCACCGCGCCACCACCGCCCAGGGCGGGACGCTCGAGTGCCAGAGCGAGGTCGGCGGCGGGAGCACCTTCGTCCTGCGCCTCCCACGGATGGTGGAGGTCCGGGAGCAGGCCTCCGTCGCAGGCGAGGGCTCGAATCGAAGCGACTGATGCGCCGACCTCCCGCAGCCGGGCCAGACGGCCGGGCGCACGGCGGACGCGGAGGCATGAGGGAGCGGCCCCCGTCCCCATTGCTGGGCGGGTGACCGCCAGGCAGACAGTCGGCGCGGGACGACGTTAGCGTTCCTCAGGGGTCATCTGGAGGAACGCACCCGTGATGGTCGGAGGCGAGCGCAGACTGCTGTACCCGGTCGACCTCGTCGGGCGGCTCTCGGAAGAGCTCCACCATGCCGGGCGGACCTGGGCGAGGCACGTCGAGCTGCTGCCCGAGGGGGACGAGGTCCGAGCACTGCTGGAGACCTGCTTCCTGGGGAGCCTCCTCGAAGAGGAGGGGCGGCCCATCACGTTCACGCTCGCCTTCACTCCGAGTTCCGGGACGGCAGAGGGCGCGGAGGCGCTGGTCTTCTCCAAGCCCCTGCCCCTCTCCCACGAGGCCATCCGGCGACTGGCCCCGGCGCTCCAGCCGGAGCGGACCCACATCGCCACGGAGCGTACCCCCCATGGGCTGATCATCTGGGGACTCGTCCACTTCGGCCGGCCAGCGCTCCCCTCCGGTGAGCGCCACTCCCCCTCCTACGTGACTTTCCACGTCCGCCGCACCGCGGAGTTCGAGGTGCGACTGATGACGTCGACGCTGCTGCGCTACAGCAAGGGGAGCGGCTCGGTCATGGGCCAGTCAGCGCAGCACAACGAGGCCCGCCTGGTCGCCTTCCTCGGCGAGCTACTCCCAATGGAGGTCGAGGTCGAAGAGCGCCAATCTGCCGCCCTCTGTCTCTACGACATCGCGCGCGAGCTGCAGCGGCGAGGCCACGGTGGCATCGTGCTGGTCGTCGGCAGCGGCGCCCAGCCCATCGGGCTGGACCTGCATGAG
The DNA here is from genome assembly GCA_022616315.1 of Myxococcaceae bacterium. GTDB lineage: Bacteria > Myxococcota > Myxococcia > Myxococcales > Myxococcaceae > JAKEEX01. The sequence continues at coordinate 2,484 of JAKEEX010000355.1, read as the reverse complement.
CACTTCACCCCGACCCCGGGGCACAGCATCATGCTCGCACGGCACCTGGAGCTCAGCCTGAAGCATCCACGTCCCCCTCGCGCGCCGTTCGGAGCGGGGGGGACGAGCCTGGGGGCCAGGTTCGCGCTGCAGCGGATGCGCGAGGCGATCGAGTTCGTCGTCTCACTGGCGAGCATCGATGGCGCGCTGGTGCTCGACACCCGGCTCAACATCCTCGGATTCGGGGCGAGGATCCGGCTGGTCCGGGCCAGCGAGAGCCTGCCGGTCGTCCATCGCCTCGACCCCGAGCGCCTCTCCGCCGCCGAGGTGATGCCCATCCCCGAGTTCCTGGGGATGCGGCACCGCTCAGCGATTCAATTCTGCCAGATGCAGGAGGGGCCGGCCGTGGCCCTGGTCGTCTCCCAGGATGGGAGCCTCTCGCTGATGGCCAGGTCCAGGCTCGACGCGGACAAGGTCGTCGCGGCGATTCCCCTGGATCTCGACATCCCGTGAACGAGCGTCAGGCTGCACGACCGGAGTCACGGTTGAAGCTCCACCCCCGAGTTCAATGCAGCTTCGGCCTCGCGCGCCCGGCACGCAGCGGCCGCGTCCTGCGCGTCTCCATGCGCAGCACACCCTGGAACAGCTGCTCCTCGGTGTAGACGCGCCGCCCCAGCCTCTCCCCTGCGCGCACGGGCGGCCCGGGGCGCTCCAGCCAGTGCAGCACCCGCACCTCCCCGTGGTACGCGAAGGGGGCGAACACCTCCGGTGGGATGTGGCGCAGGTAGCGCTGCACGATGGGCCGCAAGAGCCCCGGGAACTGGCGCCCGAGCCGCGCGTGGCGCCTCCCCGGGTGCAGCGTCCCGTCGAAGCGGTTGGAGATGTGGAAGAGCTCGTGGAGCAGCGTGCCCACCCGCGTGCGCGGCGTGGAGGCCCGGAAGAAGAGCGGCCTCAAGGTGATGCAGTAGAGCATCCGCCTCCCCCGGATGCGCACCACCGGCTTGCGCCTCCCCAAGGCGTCCACGCTCCTGGCGCCCGGGAACGTCAGGGGCTTCACCGTGCCGCGGCTCGCGCGCCTGGCCTCACCCGCCACCACCAGGATGCGGTCGGCCTGGATGTGGCGGAACTCCTCCATGCTCGACGCCACGTGCTCCAGCAGAGCGCGCACGGCCTCGTTGAAGTTGGGGCGGCGTTCGACCACGGGTGTTCCGGACTGTACCCTCCTGCGCGGCCGGGGTGGGAGCGCGCGCGCACGCCGAGCGAGGATGCCCTTCCGTCATGGTCCACATCGTGCGCGGAGGGTGAGCCATGAGAGCGTTTGTGATGCTGTGTCTCGCGGTGCTGTCCGCGGGGTGTCTCGGCAGAGGCGTGCGCCCGGACCGCCCCGCCCAGCTCCTCTCGCAGGAGCTCCGCGCCGCGGAGCAGGGGCTCACCGACTTCCGCCTCAGGCTCGGCGGCGAGCTGCAGAGCCCCGAGGTGCCCGCGACGCTGCAGCGCGCGGTGTGGGAGCTGGTCGTGGACGGCCAGGTGGTGGCCAAGGGAGAGCAACCCTACGGGCTCGCGCTGCCTCCCGGAGCGACGGTGCCCTTCGCACTCGAGCAGGGCGCGCGCTTCGTGGACTCGCCCTCCGGGCTGAGCGTGCTCACGGAGAAGTCCGGCACACTGCTGGCCGCGCTCCGGGGCGAGCTCGTGCTCGAGCGCGCCGGGCGCGAGGAGAGGCTGCCCTTCGCCAGCTCGCGCGAGCTGAAGGTTCCGCGGCTTCCTTCCGTGCGCCTGCACGCGCTGGACGGGGCCCGCTACAGCGCGGAGCGGGTGGTGATGACCGTCTTCCTCGCGGTGCGAAACCCCAACGCGTTTCCCATCCGCCTCTCGCGTGTCACCTACCAGGCCGCCTTCGGCGACAAGCCGCTCAGCGAGGGCGAGGTGGCCCGCGGCGCGAGCGTGGACGCGTCCTCGAGCGCCGTCTTCGAGCTGCAGGTGGAGCTGGACCCGGAGAGCTATGGCCCCGGGGTGAAGCAGCTCATCGCCAGCCAGCGCGTCCCCTACCGCATCACGGGCAAGCTCGAGGCGGACCTCTACGAAGCACCCTTTGCGCTGGAGGGCGAGGTGCGGCTGAATGCGTCGCGCTGATGGAGAGCGCGTGCCCATCTACCGACTCGGACGCGACCGCACCCTCTTTCCCCCGCCGCACCTGGCCGACGAGAGCGGGCTCCTCGCCGTGGGGGGAGACCTCCACCCCGAGCGCCTCCTCTCCGCCTACGCCCAGGGCATCTTCCCCTGGTACAGCGAGGGACAGCCCCTCCTCTGGCACTCGCCCCATCCGCGCTTCTGCCTCACGCCACAGGAGCTCCACGTCCCGCGCAGCCTCCGCAAGACGCAGCGGCGGGGGCTCTTCACCGTCCGCTTCGACACCGCCTTCCGCGACGTCATCGCCGCGTGCGCACGGACGCCCCGCCCCGGGCAGGACGGGACGTGGATCACCTCCGAGATGCTCGAGGCCTACGT
>JAKEEX010000354.1 GCA_022616315.1 Myxococcaceae bacterium | reverse complement strand
CGCGGACCGCTACGCGGCGTACGCCGCTGGCCTGCGTGATGCCATCGCCTGCTCGGAGGAGTCCGAGGACGCGGCCACGGCAGATGTCTTCACCGAGCTCCTGCGCGAGGCCGAGATGGACCTCTGGTTCCTCGAGGCCCACCTCGTCGAGCCCCGGCGCGGCGCATACGAGAGGCGTCCGCCACAGCCCCACGCGTGAGCTCCCCGCAGCGGTGGGGCACAAGGAAGAGGGCGGACAGGGGCCCCCTGGACACCCGGTCCCGTCGCCCCCACCCTTGAGGCGGAAGGCGGAGGCCCTGAGCCCGCAGTCAGGAGGACAGCTGCAGCGGCAGCGCGCGCTCCTCACGCTCGCCCACCGCAAGGAGGGGGGCCTCGCTGCGACGTGCCGCGCCGTCACGGAATCGGCCGCGAGCGGCTCGAGGAGCTGGCGCGCGAGCTCCGAGACGGTGGCTGCGAGGCGCACGTCGTGGCGGGTGACCTCCGCGACGGGGCGTTCTCGGCGCGCGCGGTCCAGGACCTCGTCTCGCGCACCGGACGCCTCGACCTCGTCGTGAACAACGCGGGCGCGCCCACGCGGGCGACTGCGCAGGGGACGTGGGAGGAGGTCGCGGACGCGCAGTTCGACGAGGCCTTCGCGCTCAACGTTCGCTCGGCCTATCGGCTGTCTCACACTGCGCTGCCACACCTTCAGGCCACGAAGGGCTCGGTCGTGAACATCGGCTCGGCCGGCGTCGCGCGGAACGTCCCCATTGATCTCGTGTACCTGGCGACCAAGGGCGCGGTCGAGGTGATGAGCCGCGGCATGGCCAAGAAGTGGGCGCCGATCGGCGTTCGCGTGAACACGGTCTCACCGGGGATCGTGCCCACGGAGATCATGGAAGCGGCCGGGCTCCCGGTCGAGGTCGCGCGCGAGCAGGTCGTGATGGCCGTGAAGGCCATGCAGCCTCTGCCACACAGCGGGTTGCCCGACGACGTCGCGAACGCGGTCGCGTTTCTCGCCTCGGAGGCGGCGGCCTTCGTGACGGGCGCCACGCTCCACGTCGACGGTGGCATGGCGCTCGGGGCGTAGACCGTCCGCCCAGGTGGCCTCGAGCTGCAGCGGGACCCGGTTTCAACACCTTGCGGATTCCACCAAGGACAGCCACGGGATCTGCCCAGAACATGAACACGTTGACCGCGAAGGCCTTGTCGAAGAGGCCCTGGAATTGCGGCAGGCCCTCCGCCGCGCTCAGGTGAACGCCCTCAATCGTGACGGCTTGCGCGCTCCTGCGCGCCGGGACCTTGCCGGGGGGTAATCGGGACAGGGCCCCTGCGTACGTCCGGGCACGCCCGGTTCCCGCAGGGAGTCCACCCCATGCGCCTCCGCTTCTCGCTCCCCTTCCTCTTGACGTTCCTCGCGCTCGCGATGCTGATGGGCGAGCTGCACGAGCAGGCTCACATCACCACCGGCCGCCTCCTCTGCGGTGGATACGGTGCGCGGGACTTCAACGTCTGGCAGCTCCACGGCGACTGCTTCACCACCCACCCGCTGTACTTCCTGCCCACGATGATGGGACCGCTCTTCTCCTTCTCCGTGGCCTGGGTCGGCATGTTCCTGTTGCGCAGCACGGACATCGGCCGCCGCGCGCTGGGGCTGTGCCTCATCCTGGGCAGCGGCGTCATCATGCGCCTGGGCTTCACCTCCCTGGCCTCCTCCGGAGACGAGCCGTCGATCCTGCGCCGCATCCTGGGCGAGCAGCTCACGCGCGGGCAGATACGCCTGCTGGCCACCGTGGTGGTCGCAGCCTTCGTGCTCCCGCCCGTGACGGCGGCCGTGCGCGCGCTGGCGGGCCCACTCTGGAAGCGCGTCGCGCTCATCCTCGGCTGGCAGGCTGTGGCGCTCGGTCTGTTCGGGCCCTACGTGGTCCAGGTGCTCAACCCACTCCTCGCCTCAGGCTTCCTCGCCGAGGTGCACCTGCTCGGCACGCCGGACTTCGTGCTGCTCCACGCGGCGCTGTGCGCCACCGTCCTGGCACTCACCTGGCGCAACATCCCGAGGCTGGTGCAGCCGGAGTCACCGCCAAGTCAGGCGCCGCAGGCGGTCGCTGTCGGCTGAGGAGGGGCGGGACGCGTCTGGACCCCTGGGAGAGGGGTCCCCCCATCGGCGGCACCCGGCGCGGCGAAAGCATGAGGACGGGGCAAGTCACACCCATGGAGGGGCGCACCGGGTGCAGGCCATCGGCGAATCCTGGTAAGTCTCCTGCCCGCAGTCCGTCGCACCGCCGAGGCCTCATGACCCTGCCGACGAAGCTCCTCCTCCTCGCTCTCCTCTCTTGGGCGCCGAGCGCCGCGGCGCAGGCGAAGGACTCCACTGCCACCCCCTTGAGCGAGCTCGTCCGCTGGAAGCGGCTGGCGGAGCGCATCACCATCGTGCGCGACGACTGGGGCATCGCGCACGTGCGCGGCAAGACGGACGCCGATGCGGTCTTCGGGATGATGTATGCCCAGGCCGAGGACGACTTCCCCCGCGTCGAGACGAACTACCTCAACGCGCTCGGACGCCTGGCCGAGGCCGAGGGCGAGAGCAAGGTCTGGCAGGACCTGCGGATGAAGCTCTTCATCCGGCCCGCAGAGCTCCAGGCCAGGTACCGGGCGAGCCCCGCCTGGCTCAAGCGGCTGATGGACGCCTGGGCCGACGGGCTCAACTACTACCTGGCCACGCACCCGGAGGTGAAGCCGCGCGTCCTCACGCGCTTCGAGCCGTGGATGCCGCTCGCCTTCAGCGAGGGGAGCATCGGCGGGGACATCGAGAGCATCTCGCTCGCGCAGCTCGAGGCCTTCTACGGGGAGCACTCCACGCGCCCGGTGCCCCAGGAGGTGCCCGGCCCGGAGAAGGAGCCCTCCGGCTCCAACGGCTTCGCCATCGCGCCGGCCAACACCGTGGGGAAGCGCGCGCTGCTGCTCATCAACCCGCACACCACGTTCTTCTTCCGCGCCGAGCAGCAGGTGGTGAGCGAGGAGGGGCTCAACGTCTACGGAGCCGCCACCTGGGGGCAGTTCTTCATCTACCAGGGCTTCAACGACCGGCTCGGCTGGATGCACACCTCGAGCGGCGTCGACGCCATCGACGAGTACGCCGAGACGGTGGTTCGCCGGGGTGAGCAGCTCTCCTACCGCTACGGCAAGGCGCTGCGACCGCTCCTCACCTCCACGGTGCAGGTGCCCTACCGGACGGCGGACGGGATGGCCACGCGCGAGGTCACCGTCTACCGCACCCACCACGGGCCCATCGTCCGCGCCGAGGATGGGCGGTGGGTGAGCGTGCGGCTCATGGAGCGGCCCGTCGAGGCGCTCAGCCAGTCCTTCCTGCGCACCAAGGCGCGCAACCTGAAGGCCTTCCGAAAGGCGCTGGCGCTCGACGCCAACTCGTCCAACAACACCCTCTACGCCGACGCGGACGGCAACATCGCCTACTTCCACCCGCAGTTCGTCCCGCAGCGCGACGACCACTTCGACTGGCGCAAGCCCGTGGACGGCCGCGACCCGCGCACCGAGTGGCGGGGCGTGCACGGCCTCGAGGGCAGCCCGAGCGTGGTGAACCCGCCGAACGGCTGGCTGCAGAACACCAACAACTGGCCCTACTCGGTGGCCGGGCCGTACAGCCCGAAGCGCGAGCGCTTCCCGCGCTACATGGACACCGCGGGCGAGAACACGCGCGGGCTGCATGCCCAGCGCGTGCTCGAGGGGCGCAAGGACTTCACGCTCGAGCGGCTCATCCAGGCCGCCTACGACAGCTGGCTGCCGGCCTTTGCCGAGCTCGTCCCGCCGCTGGTCCGCGCCTACGACGCGCTGCCCGCCACCGACCCGCTGCGCGAGAAGCTCGCCGGGCCCATCGAGGCGCTGCGCGGGTGGGACCACCGCTGGGCGGCGGACTCCGTGCCCACCACGCTCGCCGTCTTCTGGGGCCAGGAGCTGTGGGACCGCGCCAAGGCCCTGCCCGCGCTCAAGGGGCTGGGCAACGCCGAGCTCATGCACTTCCTCGCCACGCAGACCTCGCCTGCGCAGAAGCTCGAGTCGCTCGCCGTCTCGACCGAGCGGCTCGCCGCGGGCTTCGGCACCTGGCGTACGCCCTGGGGCGAGGTCAACCGCTTCCAGCGCCTCACCGGGGACCTGGTGCAGCCCTTCAGCGACGCGGGGCCGAGCCTCCCGGTGCCCTTCACCAGCGGCAACTGGGGCTCGCTCGCCTCCTTCGGGGCGCGCACCTATCCGGGCACCCGGCGGATGTACGGGACGAGCGGCAACAGCTTCGTGGCCGTCGTGGAGTTCGGGCGGGACGGCGTCAAGGCGCGCGCGGTGTCTGCGGGCGGGGAGAACGGTGACCCGCGCTCGAAGCACTTCGCCGACCAGGCGGCCCGCTACGCGGCGGGCGAGCTGCGCGAGGTGTACTTCTCCCCGTCGCAGCTCCAGGGCCACACGATGCGGGAGTACCGCCCGGGGACTTGAGCCGCGAACTTTCCTGCCCCCTCCGTTGTCTCGTCATTCCATCGTGGCGCGCCACCGGGAGTGGCTCGAGCGCCATGTTGCGCTGAGGATGAACGTGACGAACGCTCTCTGGCAGGACGTCCGCTTCGGGACACGGCAGCTGCGCCGGAACGTCGGCTTCACGCTCGCTGCCGTGCTCACGCTGGCGCTCGGGATCGGCGCGAACACCGCCATCTTCTCGGTGGTGAACGGGGTGCTCCTGAGGCCGCCCCCTCACGCGGCCCCCGAGCAGCTCGTGTTCCTCTGGGAGGGGAGCCCCTCCTTCCCCGAGGGGAGCCCCAGCCTGCCGACCTTCGCCGACTGGCGCGAGCGGCAGCAGTCCTTCGTCGCGCTGGCGGGGGTGCTCGACGACACGGTCGATCTCACCGGCATCGAGCTCCCGGAGCGCCTGCCCGTGCAGTGGGTGACGGCGGACCTGTTGCCGATGCTGGGCGTGCAGCCGGCACTCGGGCGCACCTTCACCGCAGAGGAGGACACGCCCCGTGGCCCCAGAGCCGTTCTCCTGACCCACGGCGCCTGGGTGCGCCGGTTCGGCGCCGGCCGTGACGTGCTGGGCCGCACGCTCACGCTGGACGGCGCCCCGTTCACCGTGGTGGGCGTGCTCCCGGAGGGCTTCCACCTGCTCGGCCAGGCCGACGCGTGGGTGCCCCTGGCACACGCCGACGCGGAGCTCCACAGCAACCGGGGCCTCCACCCGGGGCTGCAGGGCGTGGGGAGGCTGAAGCCCGGCGTGACGCTGTCCCAGGCCCGCGCGGACATGGAGTCCGTCGGACGGGCCCTCCAGGAGGCACACCCCGAGAGCAACGCGGGGCTCCTGCCCCGGCTCGAGCCCCTGCACGCGCACGAGGTTCGCAACCTGCGCCCGAGCCTGCTGGCACTGATGGGCTCGGTGGCGCTCGTGCTGCTGATCGCGACCATCAACGTGGCCAACCTGCTGCTCGCCCGGGGCGCGACGCGCCGCCGCGAGCTGACCATCCGCGCGGCGCTCGGTGCGGGGCGTGGGCGCCTGGTGCAGCAGCTGCTGGTGGAGTCCACGCTGCTCTCGCTCGCGGGCGGCCTGCTCGGGCTGCTGCTCGCCGTGTGGGGTGTGGACGCCCTGGCCGACGCGCGCCCAGCGTCCATCCCCGCGGCCGCGAGCTTCTCCGTGGACGCACGGGTGCTGGCGTTCGCGCTCGGCGTGTCCGTCGCGGTGGGGCTGACGATGGGTGTGCTGCCGGCGCTGCTCGCGAGCCGGGTGCAGCT
>JAKEEX010000353.1 GCA_022616315.1 Myxococcaceae bacterium | reverse complement strand
TGCCGGCCGGGGCTGCCGCAAACAGCGACCTCAGCTGGGCGGCCGCCTCGTCCCGCTCGCGCTCCAGGCGCCGCTGCTCGGTGACGTCCTCGAGGATGGACACCGCGCCGAACCTGTGACCGCTCGCGTCGTGCAGAGGGACCCCGGAGATGCGCACCAGGCGCTCCATGCCGTCGAAGGCCTCGATGCGGACGCGCTGTTCCCGCACGGGGGCCCCGGTGCGCAGCGAGCTCGCCAGCGGCCACTCCTCGGGCCCGACCGGCACGCCGCTCTCCTCCCACCGACCATGGAAGTCGCGGTAGTGCCCCGGACCCTCCGTGCCCGCGACACCCCAGATGCGGCGGGCCTCCGCGTTGGCGCGCATCAGCCTCCCCGTCTCGTCTGCCATCCAGACCCCCACGGGCAGCGCCTCCACCAGCGTGCTCAGCCTCTGCTCGCCCCGCGCCAGCCGCTCCTGTGCGGCACGGAGCGCGGCGAACATCCGGCGCTGCTCGGTGACGTCCACCATGACCATGACCGCGCCCGCGCTGCGCCCCTCCACGCGCACCGGCGCTGCGCTTATGCGCATGACGCGGTCCTCGCCTCGGGTGGCGTGGTGGAAGAGCACCTCCTGGTGGCCGGTGCGCCCCTCCAGAGCGCGCGCGAGCACCCCCTCCTCCGGCGGGATGGGGACGTGGGTCTCCGGGTCGCGCACCGCGTGGCGCTCCCGGAGGGTGGCCCAGGGTGTCCGCAGCAGCTCGGCGCGGTCCAGACCGAAGGCGGCCAGGGCCTCCGTGTTGACCCACTGGACGTGCTCGCCCTCGGCCACGTACATCGCGTCGGGGATGGCCTGCAGCACGGCCTCGAGCTCGGCCGAGCGCTGCGCCACGGCGTGGAGCAGCGCCTGGCGCTCGCTCACGTCCTGGAGGGTCCCCGCCAGGCGCACGGCCTTGCCCTCCTTGTCCCGGAGCACGCAGCAGCGGTCCACCACGTCCGCCCACGTTCCGTCAGCGCGGCGGAAGCGGTACTCGCCGTGCCAGCTGGAGGCGTCACCCTCCATGGCCGAGCGCAGGCTGCCCTCCACCCGCGCCACGTCCTCCGGGTGGACCCGCTCGAGCCACCAGCGCATGCCGGATTCGGGCGGGGGCGGAACCCAGCCGAACCGTGTGGTCAGCCCCGAGCTCCATTGCACCGCGTCGCTCGACACATCCCAGTCCCACATCGCGTCGGGCGTCCCCAGCATGGCGAGCTCGAACGACCTGGACCGTCGGAGCGCCTCGTCACGGCGGCGCTGCTCGGTGACGTCGCGAACCAGGACGATGTAGCCCTCGACCGTCCCGTCTGCGCGGAAGTCCGGGGAATAGAGCACCTCGACCAGGCGGCTCCCGGCGCGCTCGTAGGGGAGCACCTGCTCGAGTCTCACGGCCTGGCCCGCGAGGACGGCGCGGACGGACGGCTGCACGGCCTGGTAGGCCGCCTCACCGATGACCTCGCGCACGGTCCTCCCGATGAGCTCCGCGCGCGGTTGGCCGAACCACTGCTCGTAAGCGCGGTTGCAGAAGCGGTAGCGCTCGTCGGCGTCCACGTAGGAGACGAGCACCGGCAGCGCGTCGAGCGTGCGCAACAGGAGCGTCGCGGGCGGAGTGTCGAGGTCGGACCCAGAGCCCGACGCGGAGGACTGGCGCGTTCCGTCGGTCATGAGGCCTCCCCCCCGTCCTGCCTCCCCCCGGGAGGCGGCGCGGCGACGATGGCCTGCGAGGCGGGAGGGCATCCGGCCTGGAGGAGCCGAATGTCCATTACCGGGTGGTGCGTTCTGCGCAGGGCGTGCCCACCCGGAAACTCCATCGCGCGGTGGGCGCTCCATGCACACCGCGGGGTGGAGAGGTGTTCTTGCGCAGCGGTGCCGGAGGATGCGTGTGCCCGGAGCGCCTGCGGCGCGCTCAGGCGCTCGGCACCAGCAGGATGAAGCGAGCGCCGCCGCCCTCGCGGTCCTCCACCAGGACGCGCGCGCCGTGCGCGTCCGCCACGCACTTGACGAGGGTGAGGCCCAGCCCACTGCCCTCGGCGCGCGTGGTGAAGAAGGGCTCGAAGATGCGGTCCCGGTTGTGGTGTGGGATGCCCGGCCCGCGGTCCTCGACGGCGAGCGACACTCCGTCCGGGTGGGGCGCCACGCGCACGCGCACGGGCTCGCTGCCACCGCTGGCCACGACCGCATTGCGCAGAAGGTGCTCCAGCGCCAGGTGCAGCAGGTGGGCGTCCACCTCGACGGCCGGCACGTCCTGCGCCACCTCCGCCACCACTCCGGCGGCCTCCGGCAGCTGCGTGAGCGTGCGCATCACCAGCGCGCCCAGGTCCACCCGGGAGCGGCGCGGCTCCATTGGGCGCGTCACCTGCAGCAGGTCGCGCACCAGCGCGTCGAGCCGGCGCGCCTCCTCGTCCACCGTCTGCACCATCTGCGTGGAGAGCGCGCCAAGCGCGCTGTCGCGCCGCAGCAGCGTCACCGCGTTGAGGATGACGGCCAGGGGGTTGCGCACCTCGTGGGCCACCACCGCGGCCGCCTCGCCCAGCACCGCCATGCGCGCCCTCTGCACCAGCTCTCCCTGCAGGCGCTCCAGCGTCTCCAGCTGCTCGCGCGCGCGCCGGTGGTGGCGCACGTTCTCGAGCGCCGCGCCCACGCCCCGGGCGAAGAGCTCGAGGGTGGCCGCCGCCGAGGGCGTGAGCCCCTGCCCCTGCACGCTGAGGAAGCCGAAGGGCGCGTCCTCCACGAAGATGGGAGCGGTCACACCCCGCTCGGGGGGCGCGTGCGCCGCATCCAGTGACGCGCGCGCCTCCTTCCCCATCGTCCCCTCCGTCATCGCGTGCATGTCCTGCTCGAAGAGGGCGCGGCGGCTCTCCAGCAGCGCCTCCATGTGCGGGAAGGCGGCGCGGGGCAGGCGCACCTCGCCGATGGGCCGCCCGAAGAAGGCCTCGTTGGCGTGGACCCAGGCGGACGACTGGCGGAAGGCGGCGTAGGAGAGGTGCTCGCCCTCCAGGCGCAGCACCACGGTGTGCAGGCCCTCCTGGTGCACCGCCTCCGCCGCGCACTCCAGCACCGCCTGCTCCTCACGCAGGCGCAGCATGTGCGCTGCGGCCTCGGAGAGCGCGTGGCTCAGCCGCGCGGCGTCCGCCTCGCCATGTGCCTCATGGAAGACGGACGTCACCTCACCGGGGCCGGGGCCCTGCACCCGGAGGCTGACGAGGGCCCTCAGGCTCCCGTCCGTTCGGCGCAGGTGGAACCAGAAGGGCTCCTCGTCACGGCGCGCGTCGTCCGGACCGTCGTGGTGCCCCTGGGCCCACCCATGCACGCCCCGGGAGAGGAAGTGCGCCTTCAGCTCGCCCACCGGCGCGCCGACGAGCGACGTGCCCTCGGGCAGCTCCAGCAATGCGGCCAGGGCGCCGTTGGCGAGGACGACGTGCCCCTCCCGCTCGACGAGGACGGGGATGGGCAGCAGGGCGAAGGCGGCGTAGGCGTCGGGCGGGGGCGCCATCCAGGAAGGGAATGCTAGCCGAACGCCGGGGCGCCTGGGCGCGGCGGCCGTGTCCTCGACTCACATCTGTTCCGCTCCGGGGCGAGCCACGCGAGAGCGGCGGCCGTGGCACGTCCATACACGGGTCAATGAGCGCACCTGGACTCCCTGGCGCTCACTCTTGCGGTTTGGCCGCCTTCTGCTTTCCTCCGGGCTTCCATGGCTGAGGCAGCGGCGGAACGGATGGAAGTGGAGACATTGCAGACGCCGCGGGAGGCCGCGCGCTGCGCGCGCGAGGGCAATGCCTCCGTGGCGGCGTGCACCCGGTGCGGGAGCTTCGTGTGCGCGACCTGCGTGCGCGTCAGCCTCGAGCGCCCTGCCTGCCCTGCCTGCTGGGCGCGGATGAAGCAGCAGGGTTCACCCCGTGTGCGCACCGCGCTGCTGCTGGCCACCCTCGGCCTCGTCACCTTCGTGCCTGGACCGATAGCGCTGTGGCTCGCACTCGCCGAGCTTCGCGCGATGAAGCGTGGCGAGGCGTTTCCTGGCGGCGAGGAGGACGCGCGCCTTGCGCGCAACCTCGGCCTCGTCGAGACGGCGGCGCTGCTGCTCGCCCTCGCAGGATTCACGCTCGGAAGCTGAGACGGGACAGGGATTTCACACGAACAGGAGAGCAGCAGATGCCGAAGCGTCAATTCGCGTTCGAGGAGGGTGGTCCCAAGCGCGTGGAAGTCGAGAAGCCGGTCTTCCGGAGCGAGACCGTGGTGAGGTTGGATGGGCGCGAGCTCGGACGGCTGCGCGGCGCGAAGGAGCACAAGGCAGGTGCGGAGTGGACGCTCGAGGACGGGAGCGTCCTCTCGGTGAAGCTCGTGGCCAACGCCATCTCACGGGAGCTGCACGTGCTGCGGAATGGCCGCCCGCTCCCGGGCTCCGCGAGCGACCCGGTGCGGTTGGTGCGACAAGGAGCGTATGTCCTCTACCTCGTGGCGGCGTTCACCGCGCTGTTTGCGCTCTACCCCCTGGTTGTTCGCTCGGATGAGCCGGATTCGCTGGCCACCGCGGTGGGGATGCTCGTGGAGGCCGGACTCTTCGGGGTGCTCGGCCTCTTCACCTTGCGCCGCACGGTCTGGGCTCCAGCCCTGGGGACCGCGCTGTATGCCGGAGAAGGCCTCTACGACCTGGTGCAGTCCCTCAGCACTGGAGGCAGACCGGGCAACATCATCGTGCGCCTCCTCTTCACCATCATCCTCGTGCGTGCCTTCCAGTCTGCGCTCACCCTCAAGAGGGAAGCGGCTGTCGAGCCGCCGGTGACAGCGAGCCTGGGCTGAACCTGCGTTCATCACGGCATGCCACGCGAAACCCTCCGTTCAATGGTGCACAGATTCCCCTCCTGAGCGGCCGCGCGATTGGCTCAGGCGCCGCAGCGCAGGTTTTCTGGAGAGCGCTGCATCCATCGGCTCGAGGGGGGACACCATGTCGGCGAAGCTCGTCACTGTTGGGGACAGCCTCACGCAGGGCTTCCAGAGCGGTGCCATCGTCAAGACGCAGTGGTCGTGGCCGAAGCTGGTCGCGAATGCGCTGGGCATCTCGGGCTTCCGCGCACCCGACTTCTCCCCCTCCCCGGGCGGCCCCATGGTGGACCTCGAGCGGCTGGTCCGGGGTCTCGGGGCCTTCACGAAGGAGACGGTCGACTGGTGGGAGTACCCGGGCGCAGTCACCACCGTCCTGAGCTTCCTCGGCGAGGTGGAGGAACACTGGGAGCGCGGCCCTGGCACCCACCCTGTCGCGACGGGCCCCCTTCACCACAACCTCGCCGTGTGGGGCTTCGAGGTGGGGGATGCCGACACCCTCACCGACGCCATCTGCCGCAGGAACACGCCCACGCCGAGGAACCACAGCTGGCTACAGAACCAGGTGCCCGAGTACGCGATGTACCGGACGGCCCGGCGCACGTTGAACCCGGGCCAGCAGGCCGAGCTCGAGGAGCTCTCCCAGCTCGGTGCGGCCCGGGCGCTCGCCGAGAAGGAGGGCGGCATCGAGAACCTCGTCGTCGTTCTCGGCGCGAACAACGTGCTGGGCACCTGCACGAGCCTGTCTCTGAACTGGTCTCAGTCCTCGGACTTCCGAAAGCTCGCCCACCAGCGGAGCTGCACCATCTGGGACCCGGACCACTTCGGCCGGCTGCTCGAGCGCGTCTACGGCGGGGTTCAGGCACTGAAGGCCAGGGGGCTCGTCCAGAACGTCTACGTGGGCACGGTGCCCCACGTCACCGTTGCCCCCGTCACCCGCGGCGTGAGCCCCGACGCCATGAAGCCCGGCTCCACGCGCAAGCCGGGCGACGCGGACGGCTACTACGAGTACTACACCCACTTCTGGGTCTGGGACCGGGAGTTCGCGAAGGCTCCGGAGGCCTACCCTCGCTTCAGCCGCGAGGATGCGCGCCTCATCGACGGCACCATCGACCAGTACAACCAGCAGATACGAGACCGGGCGAAGAAGGAGGGGTGGCACGTCATCGACGTCTGTGCCCTGCTCGACGCGCTCGCCTTCCGGCGCAGACAGGGCAAGCCGGTGTATCGCTTCCCGGATGGGCTCGCGCGTGCCCTGAAGAAGCACCCGAAGACGGCCTTCCGCGTCTTCCCGGACGGGCCCTCGGGCGAGCAGCGCGTCCTGCTCGATGCGCGCTACCTGAACATCCGCCCCGACCCGGCCGGGAAGGTGAAGACCTCGGACTTCGACGCCATGCAGAGGCGCTACACGGGCGGCCTCTTCAGCCTCGACGGCGTCCATCCCACCACCATCGGCTATGGCATCTTCGCGCACGAGTTCCTGAAGGTGATGAAGGACGCAGGTGTGCGCGGCGCCGACCCGGCACAGCTCGACTGGGATGCCGTCGTCGCGAACGACACCCTGGTGACGGACCCGCCCGTGCTCCTCAACGGCCTCCAGGAGCTCTTCGGGTTCCTGTCCAGCCGCGCCCCGCTCGCCCAGCTCGTCCAGCGGCTCGCGGGCTTCGGTGCGCAGCCGATGGACTAGACACGCGGCAGGGCCGCTCCTCCACGCTGCACCGCTCAGTTGAGGTAGCGGGGCCGCGGCGGCTTCTGCGCTTCTTGCGCCTGCATCATCTCCAGGCCCTGCCGGGTGAGGATGAAGCGCACCGTCCCGCTGCCGCGCTCTGTCTCGACCTCCGCCTCGAACGCAGGCCCGCCGATGGTGCCCATCAGCACGTCCTTGCGGAGGTTGCGCACGGTGCCGCTCACCAGGTCTCCGAGGACCTGGCCCGCGCCCTGGTCGCGCCGGTACAGGTCGTACGCGGCCTGATGCAGGGTCATCGCGAGCGAGGGCGTCAGCGGCTGCGAGCTGAACAGCACCGAGATGAGGACCCAGTACGGAGGGGTCTGTTCTGCCATGGCCGGCCACGGTAACGCGTTCGCAACGCCGCGGCACCGGTTTCGCCGCACCCGCCCGACGGGCAGCCAGGCGTGCGGAGAAAACTGGCCGGTCGACGCCGCCTGGTAGAGCCTCCCGTCCGACACTTCACTCTCCTCGCGCAAGGTGCCTCATGTCTCGCACGCTCCGACTCCTCGGCATGCCCGTGCTGCTCGCCCTCTCGTCGTGCAGGAGCATCCAGGTCACTTCCGAGGAATCCCGCGCCGCGCTTCCGAGGAACGTCGTCCTCCTGGTGGGCGATGGCATGGGACCCTCACACTTCACGGCGGCGAGGCTCCTTCGCGGTGATGCATTCGAGGCGGGCCGCTTCCCGGTGACGGGGCTCGTCTCCACGCGCTCTGCGAGCTCACTCGTCACGGACTCGGCGGCCTCCGCGACGGCGATGGCCACCGGGATGAAGGCGCGCAACCACACGGTGAGCGTCGATGCGGAGGGCAAGCCTCTCACGACGCTCCTCGAGCTTGCCGAGGGACAGGGCAAGTCGAGCGGCCTGGTGACGACGACCTTCTTCTGGGACGCCACGCCCGCGGCCTTCGCGGCACATGTGAGGAGCCGCGAAGAGGGCCCAGCCATCGTGCAGCAGATTCTCGGCAGCGAGGTGGACGTGATTGCGGGCGGGGGCGCGGAGCTGTTCGGGAAGGAGGGGATGCCCGAGCTCGTGAACACCGCGACGCAGCACGGGTGGTCCCTCGTCGTCGAGCCCTCGGCGCTCCCGTCCGCGCCCGTGACGAAGGCGCTCGCCGTCTTTCCGACGCAGACGAACGATGGGGACGTTCCGGGCGCCCGGCTCCCCGACCTGGCGCGCTGGGCACTCGAGCGCCTCTCGAACGACCCGGACGGGTTCTTCCTCGTCGTGGAGCACGAGGGGACGGACAGGTCGAGCCACCAGAACGCACCGGACGACCTGGGCGCGAGCCTCCGCTCGTTCGACGAGGCGGTGGGTGTGGTGGCGGACTTCGCGCGCACGCGCGGTGACACGCTCGTGCTCGTCGTCGGTGACCACGAGACGTCGGGCCTGCGCGTCGTGACGGACGCCGCCGGCGCGCTGACCCTCGAGTTCAGCTCGAAGCAGCACACGGGCACGCTCGTTCCACTCTTCGCGCTCGGCCCGGGTGCCGAACGCTTCAGCGGGCTCTACGAGAACTCCGACATCGCCCGGAAGGTGAAGGCGCTGCTCGACGCGGCGTCTACCGCTCACCCCTGACGCGCCGGTGGACGTCACCCGCCAGGCGTTTGACGAGCGCCTACGGACCACTCAACGACAGCCCCACGAAGGTCTCCGCCTCCAGGCGCGCCGTACCGTCCGCGCAGCGCACCGTCCACACACTCACCTCCTGCGAGCCGCCCACCGTGAAGGAGACAGGCTCCAGGCGACCTCCTTCCGCTGACAGGGACTCGCGGAGTGCGATCAGCAGCGCCGCATCGTATTCAGTGCCCAGAACGATGCGGCGCCTCCTCCAGAACCGAAGACGCTCGAGCATGGCCCCGCTCTTCACGCCTCCCCGCGCAGACGCGCCGCCACCTTCGCGAGCTCCGCCGGGTCCGCAGGCTTGCCCGCCACGAGGTGCGGCACGTCCGCCATGGAGTTGGTGGGGATGAGGTGCACGTGCGCGTGCGGCACCTCGTACCCGAGCACCACGCTCACCACGCGGCTGCACCCCGTGCGCGTCTTCAGCAGCTGGGCCACCGTCCGCACCGCCTTCATATAGGCCGTGTAGCGCTCCTCCGGCATCTCCCACAGCGGATCGAACACGTCCTTCGGAATGACGAGCGTGTGTCCGGGCGCCATGGGCCGGATGTCGAGGAAGGCGAAGTGACGGTCGTCCTCCCACACCTTCTGTGAGGGAATCTCGCCACGGGCGATCTTCGCGAAGAGGGTGTCGGTGGCCATGGGGCTGCTCAAGGGGCGGTGGTGAAGGTGCGCATCTCCGCCACGGCATATGCGCCGTCGCCCTGGAACAGGAATGGGATGGGATACCACCCGTGAGACCCCGCTGCCTGGTTGACGCTGGCGAAGGGACTCCAGCCAAACACTCCCCACTGATAACCGGCGCCCGGGGGCAGCTCCAGGCCCGTACCGGAGACGTCCGGGAGGGTGGTGCTCGTGGCGGATGTCACGACTGCGTAGGAGGGCTGTCCGGCGACGTCTGGACTGAAGAGGGCGAGGTGAACCCCACCTGCGTATGGCTGCCACGAGAAGGTGGTCGTGGTGTTGACTCCGGGGGCCGAGCTCGCGGGGAGGATGATTTCCGGGGCCGTGGGCACGGTGACGCTGACGCCCGTGGCGTTGGGGGCCAGCCCTCGTTTCCATGCAACGCTCTGGGCGGCGGAGGCCTTCTCCGCGACAGCCATCAGCAACATGCTCCCGCCCAGGCTGGGAGTGGTGTAGCTGAAGTTGGCCGGAGGGTTATCGTGAGTCGCGAGGTCCAGGTACACGCCAGGGCCCGGACTGAAGTGGAGGTTATTGTAGATGTTCACGTACCCCGCCGGGACGCTCACGTTTCCGCTCAGCGTGGTGTCGGAGACGGTCGTCATCGTGAAGTCCTGGTCGATGAAGCTCCCCTCGTTCGCGACCGTCACGTTCACCTTCGAGCCACTGAGCTTGTAATCCACGGGGAGGTTGGTGACGGGGTCGTACTGCCACTGCAGCGCGTAGATGCTCACGGTGGTGTTGTCAGGCCCGTCCCACGAAGGGGTCAAGCTGTAGGCCCCCGTGGTCTCATTCGCCAGCCGTGAGTCGAGCCGGAACGTGCTCGCGGAACCAACTCCGACCCTGGTCCTGTGGTTCGGCGGCTCCGGGAAGGCAGCGGGGCCGGAGAGGATCCCCGTCAACGTCGCGCTCTTGGGGCCTTCGAGGTTTCCGAAGGGCACCATCAACGTCGGGTCGGCACGGCTGAGCCCCTTGAAGACGGTCACCTGCCTCTCGTTGGTGTCCATCACCACCACGTCATAGGGCGTCGTCACGTCGGTGATGGTGAAGTTGCCATCGCCTGACGTGACTTCGTTCTCATGCCCTGCAATGCGCACGACCTGACTGCCGAGCGGCACGATCCCGAGGTTCACCACCTTGCCGCTGACGGTGATGATGCGCGGGTTGATGGTGATGGCCACGGAGGCGCTGAGGCTGCCAGAGGTGGCGGTCAGCGTCGCGCTGGTGGCGCTGGCGACGGCTTCCGGTGGTGTGTACTCCGTGCTGGCCCCCGTCGTCGCGGAGATGCTCCCGGGGCCTGAAAGGGCCCACGTGACGTCACCTTCCGCGCCGCTCAACGTGGCCGTGAAGGTGACAGGGGCATCTCCGGCAGTGACGGTCTTGCTGCTCTCCGAGAGCGTCAGCGTCGGCTCACCACACGCCGCCCACAGGCTCAATGCGAGAAGTGCGATTCCAATGGTGCGTGGCTGCTGCAAGTTCCCCTCCGATAGTGCGAAGCCCCGAATCCCGGGGCACCGTTCCAGCTGCGTTTCCGGAGCTGTCCGCGCCCTCCATAGCACGGCAGCGACGAAGGGAATGTCGGCCCCCCGTCCATGAGTGGACGGAGTCCCCTGAACGGGTGAGTGCCATCGCATCAGGCCGCGCGCCCGGAAGACCGTCGAGTCGCAGCTCGAGCCCTTCGGGCCGGTCATCGTTGCGCCGGCGCTGTGAAGCGCACGGACCCCTCTTCCACTGGAGGAGGGGCCCGTGGGGACTTCGGGTCCACGACGCTCAGATGCCGGCTTTCACCACGAGGGTGACGTCCGCCTTCAGGATGAAGCCCGCTGGCGCCGACTCCACACACCCCTCGGCGTGCACGGTGGCCTTGTTCGGAGACTCCAGGAGCAGCTCGCCCATCCGCGCCCCTCCCGCAGAGGAAGGGACCAGAGTGGCCGTGCTGCCCGTGGTGATGGCGAGGTCCTGGTAGCTGGCCACCTCCACGCCCGATTCCTCCGTGGCACCCGGCTCGCTCACGACGAGCTTCCCGCTGGCCACCGTGGCCACCGCATCGGCGCGCGTCTGCGCGTCGGTGATGGTCAGCTTCACCTCCGTCACCTCGATGCTCTTGAGGAACTGCTTGTTGTCCTTGACCGCCGTGTCCCCGCTGACGTCCAGCTCCTGAGAGCTCGTGGCGCAGCCGGCGGTGTCCTTCTCGACCGTGAACGTCAAGGTGCGGGTGAGCTCCTCCTCGATGGGCGTACAGCCCGTCACGAGGGAGAGTACGGCGACGACAGACATCACGACACGGCGGACGTGCATACACGGCTCCTGGTGGGAGGCAGGCATCCTGAAGCTTCGAGGCCTGGAATGACGCGCTGGCACGGAGCAACCGCTGTGCCAGCAACTCGACACATACGCGCGCCTGGAAGTCGCCGGCGGAACCGGATGAGGCGCTCAGGGAGCCTTCCTCTGCACTGTCCAGTGGACGGTTCGACCCTTCAGCTCAGCCCCTCCGCCGGCTCCCAGCGCCTGCGCTCAGTTCAGATGGAGCGTCTGTTCGCTGCCGCAGGAAACGGTCACGTCACTGTCGAAGTAGGTCGTCCCCATGAAGCTCGTCACCTCGAGGTGATGCGTTCCGGCTGTCAGCCAGAGGCGGCCGGGGAAGCTGCTCATCGTCTCGGAATCGGTGCGAGTGCCGGACACCGGATCCGTCACCTCCACATTCAACATGTACTCGAATTCCGAAGGCGTGAAGTCGAGCGTCACGATCCCGGTGCAGGGAGCGGCGCTGGGAGCGAAGCGCGCTTCCTGGTTCGCGTACCCCTGGAGGTTGCGAACGCAGGTGTCCGCGAATGCCGGACAAGGCGCGGTCCAACCTTCGAAGCGGCTGCCGGCCTGTGGGACGGCTTTCATGGCGATGTTCGAGTTCCCAGCGAAGTAGGCCGAGCACTCCCCTGTATTGGTGAATTCGTCTTCGTGCACGCACGAGATGCCGAGTGGGTTGCTCGTGACCGTGCCGGTCCCCTGACCGTCGATGGAAAGGAACAGCGACCAGATGTCGCCTGTGTGGGGAGCGAAGTTGGCGACTGCCGTCGTGTCCTGGGACATGACGAGAATGCACTCATAGTTTGAGCCAGAGCAGGCTCCGCCCCAACCCGTAAAGACCGTGGCCGAAGTCGAGGTGGCTGCAGGAGCGATCGCTGTGAGCTCGACCTGCGTACCAACCGGTTCGCTGACCGAGCACGCGCCCGCTGGGCAATCAATGCTGCCGGATTCGGACTTGACCGTGCCTCCGCCGTTGACGGTGACGGTGAGGTCGTGGCTCGCGGCCGCATCAGTATGGATGTAGAGGACCACATCTCGGTCATTCGCCATCGTCACCGTGCAGGTTGGGAGGGGCTGTCCCGTACAGGCCCCAATCCATTCGCCGAGGGAGGTGTTTGGCAATGTCGTCTCTGCCAGGAAGGTGAACGACAGAGCCGAATCGACGTCTTGGAATAAGCAGCTTTCCCATGCGTCGCAAACCTGTCCGGTCTCGAGAATGGTGATCCTTCCTCCGCTCTGTGCGAAGTTTGAGACGTAGACCCTCAACCATGAGCTGATCTGAATGAAGGTCGCGATGACATTCCTGGCCTGACTCATCGTCACGTCACAGGTGTCTTGGGTGCCCGAGCAGGCGCCCGACCAACCATCGAAACGAGAGTTGTCTCCTAGCGGCTTCGCTCGAAGCGTGACGACCTCGTTGGCGGTGGCGGTGTAGGTGCAATTCTGGTGATCATAACCATCATCGAGCTCGCCGCATTCGATCTGGTACTCGTTTGTAACGCCGGACTCGCTTGTCACACCGCCTCTGGCAGTTCCGCGGACCTGGACGGACAAGCCGAACTGCGGAGCCGAGGTCACCTCGACCCGTTCGGTTCCACAAAGGAAGGCTTCGGAGACTCCTTCCAGTAACTGGTAGCCCGTGGCGGTCGTCACCCGAACCGCGTGTCTCCCGGGATCGACGAGGTAGTCGCGAAAGTTGTCATGGTTGCGAACCTCGACCTCGGTAGAGCAGAAGGAGTCTTCATGAACAGGGCTCTGGCTGTCTCCGATAGTCACGTTGATACAGCCGCCGGAGTTATTGACCACCCTGATGTAGCCCTGCGTCCCCTCGCAGTAGACGGAGCAACCCGTTGCGAGGGGCAGCACAGCGACAACGGACATCACGACCCGGCGGAAACGCATACGCGGCTCCCTGTAGGAGACAGGCGCCCTGGAACTTCGCGGCCTGAATTGTGGCGTCGGGAGGCAGCAACCGCTGTGCCAGTAACTCGCCACGTCTGCGCACCACGAACGCGCCGGCAGAACCGGGCGAGCCGTTCAGGGAACCGTCCACCGGACTGTCCAGTGGACGGTTCGGCCCTTCAGCTCAGCCCCTCCTCGCGCAGGCGCAACCGGAGCCCTCGCGCGGAGACCTGCAGGCGCGCCGCGGCCTCGTCCACGTCACCGTCGCACTCGCGCAGACACAGCTCGAGCTCCGTCATCGGGACGTCACGTGCCTTGCGGATGCGGTCGCTGCGCTCGATCCACGCGTAGAGCGTGGTCCTCGAGATGCCCAGCGCCCGAGCAGCAGGAGTCGGCCGCCAGCCGTGCTCGCGGAGTGCCTCGAGGAGCCTCGCCTCGGACAGCTCGCGGTCCATCGGCGCGGCGACGGGGGCGGGCTCCACCGGCGCGTGCTGGACAGGTGCGACCGGCAGGTCGGTGCACAGCGCCTCGAGCTCCGGCGTCAGCTCCGCCTGCTCCCTGCCACGGTTCGCGCTGACCAGCTGGCGGACGACGTTCCGCAGCTGCCGCACGTTGCCGGGCCACCTGCCACGGACCAGCCGCGCCACCACCGACGCCGTGAGCCATGGCACACGCGTGTGGGTCTCCGGCGCCAGGCGGTACGCCTCGCCGCAGGTGGAGAGCTCCTCGCGGACGAAGTGCACGATGAGCCGGGCGATGTCGTCCCGCCTGCGGCGCAGGGGCGGCACGCGCAGCTGGAACCCTGCGAGCCGGTGGAAGAGCGCGTCCCGGAACTCCCCACGTGCCGCTGCGCCCTCCAGCTCGGAGTCGGTTGCCGACAAAACGCGGACGTCCACCCGGCGCACCCGCGAGCTCCCCAGGGGCTGCACCTCACCGGTCTCCAGCACCCGCAGCACCGCCGCCTGAAGGTCCAGCGGCATGGTGCCAATCTCGTCGAGGAACAGCGTCCCGCCATCGGCCTGGAAGAAGTAGCCATCGTGCGCGCCCGCGGCTCCGGTGAAGGCCCCTGCGGTGTGGCCGAAGAGCGCGGACGCGGCAGTGGAGGAGGGAATTGCCGCGACGTTGACGCCGAGGAAGCGCTGGCGCGCTCTCCGTCCCTGGGCGTGGAGCGCGAGCGCCACCAGCTCCTTGCCGGTGCCGCTCTCACCACGGATGAGCACCGGAGCCGGAAGGTCGGCCACGCGCAGCACCTCGCGCCGGACCGCGTCCAGGGCCTCGCTCGCGCCGCACATCCCGAGCGGTGGCGGCGAGGCGAGCGGAGCCCCCAGCAGGTGCACGAGCAGCGCCACCCGCTCGGAGAGCTCGATGACGACACCTTCCTCGAGCAGCGCCAGCGGCAACGTTCGACTGCCTTCCAGTGGAGCTCCGTCGACCTGGACGCGCACGGACGACGGTGCGGTCAGCCGGAGCGAATCCCCCTGCACTTCAAAGACAAGCGGGGTTCGCGAGACATACGGGTCTCCCAGAGGCTGCCCGGTGAGCTCGTTCGGCAATGCGAAGCGGGGCTCGTTGCGCGACAGGCTCACGGCCCGGCCCTCGAGGAGCGGGAGCAACCGCGCCTGTTCGCCCACGCGGGAGAGCACCGGATGGGCGAGGACCGTCAACGACGGGACGCGGAGTTCGGCGGCCTTTCCGCGGATATCCGCGGGTTCGAGCGTGCTCATGGCGAGCGCTTTCGTGGGGTCCACCCGTGAGCCATCCTCTGTGATAGGCCTTCACGAACAATGCCACCGGCGCGCGGCGACTGGACAGTCCAGCCGGGCTGAGCGGGGCAGCGGGGGGACACATGACGAGCGAAGCCATCCGGACGGAACCCGTCCGAGGTGCGCCAGGTCCGGGAGACACCCTGTCGCACTTCCGCATCGTGCGGCGGGTGGACTCCGGAGGAATGGGGGATGTCTTCCTCGCTCGGGACCTGCTGCTGGGACGACCCGTGGCACTGAAGCTCCTTCGTGCGACGAGGGTGAGCTCCGAGAGCCTCCTGCGCGAGGCACGTCTCACCGCGCGTCTGGCCCATCCGAACGTCGTCACGCTCCACGAGGTCGGCGCGCACGAAGGCACTCCATTCGTCGTGCTGGAGTTCGTCGAGGGAGAGACGCTCCGCGACTGGATGTCGCGCGAACGTCCCTCTGCGCGTGCGGCCGCGCGCGTGGCGCTGGAGATTGCTGCTGCGTGTGCGGCGGCCCACGCTGCCGGCGTGGTCCATCGGGACCTCAAGCCCGAGAACGTGTTGATGGGCTCGGACGGCCGCGTCCGCGTGGCGGACTTCGGGCTCGCGGCGGCGGAGGAGGAGACCGGCGCGTTCGATGGTGCGGGGACGCCGGCGTACATGGCCCCGGAGCGGTGGCTCGGGCGTGACGCCGGAGCGCCAGGAGACATCTGGAGCCTCGGCGTGCTCATGCACGAGCTCTTCGTCGGAGGCCATCCTCTGGGCGAGCTGTCTTCGGAGCTCCTCCGGCATCGCGTGTGCGCACCCGATGCCGTCGTCCTGACGAACAGGCCTGGTCCGGAGGTCCTCCGCGAGCTCCTCGCGCGCTGCCTGGCGAAGACGCCGGAGGAACGCCCGGAGGCGGCGGATGTCGTCGCGACGCTCTCGGGCTTCCTCAATCCGGGACTCGCGCCCACCGAGAAGGGCGAGCCTTTCCGCGGTCTCCTCCCTTTCGACGGACGCCATGCGTCCACGTTCTTCGGCCGGAGCGCGGAGGTGGCCGTGCTCGTGGAGCGCATCCGCACCTCGGCTTCGGTGCTCGTCGTCGGAGCGTCGGGCGCAGGCAAGACGTCTCTCCTGCAGGCAGGGGTCATCCCGGCGCTCTGCGAGAAGGGCGCCTGGCGGGTCCTCTCACTGCGACCATCGGCACATCCCCTGAGGAGCCTCGCCTCACTGCTCGCGCGTGACCCGGAGGCGAGCGCGCTCTCCACGCTCGCCCCGGGAGAGCAGGCGGGCAGCGCCTCTCGCGAGGAGGGTTCCGCGATGGAGCAGGACCTCGAGGAGGCGCCGGCTCGGCTCTCGGTGCACCTCGGCGCGCTGGCAGAGCGGTACCAGTCGAGGGTGCTGCTCGTCGTGGACCAGCTCGAGGAGCTGTTCGCGGTCACGACGGACACGCAGGCACGAAAGAAGTTCCTCCAGGCGCTGTGCGCGGCAGCGGATGATGCTCGAGGGCCGCTGCGGGTCGTGCTCTCGATGCGAGAGGACTTCCTGGGGGCACTCGCGGGCGAGCCGGGCGCGGCCCCGCTCCTGCGAGACCTGGTGCTCGTCAGCCCCCCGTCCCCGGCGGCGCTGCGCGAGATTCTCGTCCGGACGCTCGAAGGACACGGGTACCGCTTCTCGGATGCCGCGCTGCCGGACGAGATGGTCTCAGCGGTCTCCGCCGCAAGAGCGCCCCTGCCGCTCCTCTCGTTCGCAACGCACGAGCTCTGGGAGCGCCGGGACGAGCGCGAGCGCACCCTCACGCGCGCCGCCTACGAAGACATTGGCGGCGTCGCCGGTGCGCTCACGCGGCACGCCGAGGGGCTCATCGAAGCGCTGCCCCCGTCCGAGCGGCGCACCGCGCGCGACGTGCTCCTGCGGCTCGTCACTCCCATGCGAACGAGGCGTGCGCTCACACGCGCCGAGCTGCTGGACGGGCTCGGCCCTGGTGCCGCGGACGTCGTCGGTCGGCTCATCGACAGGCGGCTGCTGGTCTCGACCCACACGTCGGACGATGAGCCCGCCTGGGAGCTCGCGCACGAGTCGCTGCTCACCCACTGGCCACGCCTGCGCGCATGGGTGGACGAGAACGTCGAGCAGTGGCCGCTCCTCGAGGAGGCACGAGGCGCTGCGGAGGGGTGGCTCCGGCGTGGGCGGGCAGCCGAGGCCCTGTGGCGGGGAGACGCGACGGCGACGGCCCGCCAGCTCCTGTCGGGTGGCGTCCGCCTTCCGGAGGCCGTGGAGGAGTTCCTGCGCGCGAGCGTCCGGCGGGAACGGCACGTCCGCTGGGCGGCTCGCGGGGCCATCGGTGCGGTGGTGGCCCTCCTCTCCTCCGCGAGCCTCTTCCTGGCGCACCAGGTGGCCGTCGCAGAGGAGCAGCGGGCGCTGGCCAGCACACGGGAGGCCGAAGCCGTTCTCGAGACCGCACGCGCGGCGGTGCAACGAGGGGACCCACTGGAGGCGAGGGCGCGGCTGCGGACCGCGCTCGAGCTGGCAGAGCCACGCGGCGCGTCCTCGGTCTTCTTCCAGCTGGCAAACCATCCGCTCGTGTGGCGCGCACCGCTGGGTGGGGCGGTGAACGCCGTTGCGTACTCGCCGGATGGAGTGAGCGTCGTCGCCACCGGGCAATCCGGGAAGGTGGTCGCGGTGGACATCGCGACGCGAGAGCAGCGCCTTCTTGCGAAGCTCGACGGTGATGCCTTCGACGTCGAGTTCGCGCCGGAGGGTCGGACCATCGCCGTGGGCGGCTCCGGCGGCGTCCACCTGGTGTCCCTGGATGGGGGCAAGGTGCGGCGCCTCGGGCAGCACGGCGCGCCCGTCTACCATGTGGCGTATTCACGCGACGGACGTCTGCTCGCGACGAGCGCGTTCGACCACACCGTCCGCCTCTGGGACACCCGGAGCGGCGCTTCGCGCTCGCTCTCCTTCGAGAGGAACCCGCTGGCGCTCTCCTTCAGCCCCGATGGAGCGACCCTCGCGGTCGGCTCGCTCGGAGGGGCCATCCGCCTGGTGGACGTCTCGAGCGGGCGGGTGCTGCACACCCTCGAGGGCCACACGGTGTTCGGTGTGACCGCGCTCCAGTTCACCTCCGACGGCCACAGGCTGTGGAGCTCGTCCGGGGATGCGACCGTTCGCGAGTGGGATGTGGCGAGCGCCAGGGAGCTGCGCGTCATCACCGGTAACCGGGGAGGCCTGTGGCATGTCTCGGTGTCGCCAGACGAGAAGCTGCTCGCCACCGCGAGCGTGGACGGGACCGCAAGGCTCTGGCACCTCGAGTCGGGCAGGGAGCTCGCGATCTTCCGCTCCTCCGGGGGCGACTTCTACCGCGCGGTGTTCAGTCCGGACGGGCGCCTTCTCGCCACCGCCGGGCATGACGGCACGTTCGCACTCTGGAAGGTGCCTGAGCTCGAGTATGGGCGGACGCACACGCATCGGGGCGCCGTGCACGACACCGTGGAGTCCGGCGGCACGGTCCTCTCCGCAGGTGCAGATGGGCAGGTGCTCCGGTGGTCCGCGAGCTCCGGAGCCGCAATCCAGGCCTCGCGGGTTGCGGAGGGCGTCCTCAACTCACTCGCACGCTCTCCGGATGGGCGGTGGATTGCGACGGCGGGCGCGGATCCACGGGTGCAGCTCCTGGACCCCGTGAGCTTTGCGCGGAAGCGGGCCGTGGATGCGCTGGGCGGGTCGGTCCACGGCCTGTCGTTCTCCCCGGACGGGAAGCGTCTCGCTGTCGCGGTGGCGACCGGACGGGTGCACCTCGTCTCTCTCGTGGGCGAGGGCGCGATGGAGAGCTTCGTCGCCCACCAGGGATTCTGCTCGTCGGTTGCATTTTCGCCCGACGGGCGCTTCCTGGCGACGGGCGGAGCGGATGGCTGGGCACACTTGTGGGACGCGCGGACACAGCGCCAGCTCGCGCAGTGGGAGTCGCCCGGCGGGGGAGTCTGGGCGGTCGAATTCGACCCGCGCTCGCGCTGGCTGGTGCTGGGCGCCGAACGCGGCGCCACGGTCATCGACCTCGCATCGCGCGCGAGGTGGAGCCTCCTCGAGGGGGTCCGGGTCAACGAGGTGATGTTCGACGAGCAGGGCGAGCGGCTGGCCATCGCGGCGGCGAACGGCGAGGTGCAGCTCCGCACGACTTCGGAGTGGAAGCCGACGTGGACGGCGCGCCACAGGAGAGAAGCGAACAGCGTGAGCTTCATCAACGGGACGCTCATCGCATCGAGTGGGGATGACGGGACGGTGCGGCTGTGGAGTGCGGCGGACGGGACTCCGGTCACGCCGCACCCTCGTCCACCGGAGGGACCTTCCTCCGCGGCCGCTTCGGAGCCCTTCACCTCGACGGAGAGCGGGGCGATCGTCCGGACCGCGACCGGCGCCCAGCTGCTCCTCGAGGGGACCTCGTCCGAGAGCCGCGCAGGGGTCGTCAGGGCCGACGCGTCCGGCGTCGTCTTCGCCGGGTTCGAGGACGGAACCGCCGGCGCCTGGAACCCGGACACCGGAGCGTCCCTGGTGAAGGAGGCGCTCCATGGTGCCGTCATCCGCGCCAACGTCCTCGGTGATTCCCTCAGGTTCGAGACCGAGCTCGGCGACCACCTGACGCTGGACCTGCGGCCACTCCGCTCGGACCGGTGCTCGATGCTCCGGACGCTCTGGGAGACGGTCCCGTTCGTCTGGCGCGAAGGCGCGCTCGTCCGGGCTCCGGTGCCGGGCGAGCACCCCTGCGCGGGTCCGCGGTAGGCGTCGGTGACGTCGAGCCGGGAAGCGTCCCCGGCTCGACGTCCGGCTACTCCGTCACCGGGGCCAGGGCCACGCCCCGGAAGCGGAGGTTGGACGGGCTGGCGCTCACCACCTGGACCGCCGGGTTGTCGGACCCGTCGTCACGGAAGCTCATGAGCCTGTTCAACGCCGTGACGTAGACGAAGGTGGTGCCGTCGGCGAGCCGCTTGGCCGCGACCCCGTGCACCGCCATGGAGGGGACGCTCGTGTCCGTGAACTTCGGCACGAAGCTCGCCACGTGATTCCACGTGTGGTTCGCGGGGTTCAGGACGTACTTCTGCACGTTGATGCTGTTGGCGTTGGCCGCGGGAGGCGGCGCGTAGTTGGCGACGTACAGCACGTCCATCGCGGGGTCGTCGTCCGTGTTGACGAAGGCGAAGCCCTCAGCCTCGGTGGCAATCTCCGCCGGAGGCGAGCCGTTGTTGGTGCCCGCGATGCGCGTGGTGGTCCACCCCGCGCTGGTGGGGAGGCCGGTGCCCACCTTGCTGATGCCGACGTACGGGCTGGGCGGAGGCGGGGGAATCTCTTTGCTCCTCGGGGCGGAGCTCATGTACAGCTGCTCCCCGAAGATGCCCAGCCAGCGCGGGGTGTTGGGCGAGGCCGAGACGCGCACGGGCGCAGAGCCCACGGCGGTCGACGCGTACCAGACTCCGCCGCTGGAGAGGGTCCCGCCCGGGGGAACGGCTCCGTCGCCCGCCATCCAGAAGCCGCTTCCGTCCACCGTCACGGCGCTCCGGAACGGCGCGTCGTTGAACGCCGTCGACTCGGGGACATCCACGGCGACGGTGGCCACGCCGGCCGCATCCACCGTGATGGCGGAGCGCGCGGCGCCGACGCCCGAGGAGTCGAGCTCAATCGTGCCCGGGGGCGCCCTGTAGGCCCCGAAGGAGACGAGCCGCCCATTGGCCGAGCGCGCCAGCCCGCCCTCGAAGCTGTTGGTGAAGGTGACGGAGTGCGTCTCCGGGATGGGAACGACGCGCACGGTGTCGGCGCCGTTCGGCCTGAACTCCAGCAGGGTAATCTGCACGGACTCCTCGGGCACGACCCCCGCGTCCGGGGGCGCGGGAACCGTCCGACGAGGACCCACGCGCAGCACCATGGCGTTGGGGAGGCACTCCACGGCCACGGTGGTCACGTCGGCCGAGAGCAACGACCCCGTCCCGCCGCTCACGGCGCAGGTCGCCCCGGCGGGCTGCTGCGACACGGTGACGGCGTACGGTGAGCCGTTGGGCAGCGCCGTGGGGAAGGTGAAGGCGGTGGTACCGGGCGCTACGATCAGCTCCTCGGCGCCATTGACCTTCAGCATCAGCCCGGAGCCCTCGAGGTTCGCCACCGTGCCACCCACCTTGTAGTTGCCGGGTGGAGGCGTCACGCAGACCACATTCACGTCGATGACGTCGGAGGTGCCCATCGTGCCGGTGGCGTTGGCAGGGGTGCACACCTGGAAGGTACCGCTGGGCTGCCTGGGCTGCGTGACCACGGTGACCGTGTAGGCCGTGTCCGTGCCCAGCTTGTCGGGGAAGGAGAACGCCCCGTTGAGGGACACCGCGAGCGGCTCGCCCTCGTTGAGCTTCAGCGTCAGTCCCGTCCCGGCGAGCCCCGACACCGTGCCCCCGATGCTGAACCCCTGGGGTGGCGGAGGAGGGGGCGGAGGGTGCTTGACCACCTCGCCGCAGCCGGCGGCGAGCAGGGTCACGAGCAAGGTTGTTTGACGTCTCCAGTGGCGCATCAGCATCCCCCCAGGTTGAGCGACGAGCGCCGGCCACCACTGCACCGAGCACCCGCTGGTGTGGAGACTGCTGGTATGCACGCGGGCCGGCAGCGTCACGGCGTACTCGGGATGAAGCGAGTACACGGTGCTGGACGGGTGTGCCCGTCAGGCGTGTCGGAGGCGCCAGGCGAGGATGCGTGGCCGTCCTTCCGGGGAGCGCCAGTGTCGGCTGAAGGGCGCCTCTTCAGACTCCGGGCGGGGAGGGCGCCACGTCCGCCCCCATCACTGCCTGGAGCAGGTCCACCAGCCCGGGCCACGCCTCGGCGCTGAGCCACAGGCCGTCCGGACAGTGCTCCGCGGCCAGGGTGAGCGCCGAGGCCTCGAAGAGGCTCGCGGTCACCACGCCCTCGCGAGGGAGCAGGCCCTTCACCTGGAAGCGCTGTCCGTCCCAGCGCAGCCCCGGCGGCAGCAGCTTGTCCAGGAGGACGCCGAGTGCGGCACGTCCTGCGCCATTCTTCATCACGCCCTTCATCAGCAGGGACGCGGCGCGCGACTCCTCCACCTCCACGCGTCCCGGCGTCCTCAGCCACACGGTGAACTGCCCGGAGGCGAGCTCCACCCGCTCGAGCGTCAGCTCCACGCGCAGCCGCCACCCCGCGGCGGACAGGCGCACGTCATACACGTGGGGGAGGGAGGACCAGCTGTGCACCTCCAGCGCGTGCACGTCCGACAGCAGCCGCCGCGTCAGCGCCTCCACCCGCGCGTGCGAGACGCGCAACCTGCGGCGCGCCACGTCCACCGTCACGTGCCGCGCCAGCACCGTCGGCAGACGGCCCACCCACTCGCGCGCACCCTCGAGCAGCTGGGTGGACAGCATCTGCCCTGACATCGTGGCACCTCCCGGTCCGCTCCCCTGCACACTCCGCCCCCCCAACGGCAACAGGGGCTGCCCATCTTCCGGAAGGCCCCACGTCCCTTCAAGCCACAAACCCGCAAGGGCACCAATCCGTGACAGTCCGAATCCGATGCAGCACAGCCCCCGTCCGCGGAGTCGGCGCTTCCGCCGCCCACTCCGGGAGCTCCCTCCCCTCTCCCTCCGGGAGAGGGACAGGGTGAGGGGACTGGGCCGCAGTCCTCACGCCTCCAGCCGCCAGAGGGCTCGCATGTCCGAGGGCAGCTGGGCCTCCACGTCGGCAATCTCGCCGTCGCTGACGAAGGTGCGCAGCGTGCCGAAGACGGCGCGGATGGCGGACTCCGCCTTGCCCTCGTCCACCTCGAGGTCCTCCGCCACGCGCCGCACGAACTCCGAGGCGGAGAACTTGTCAGTGGCGTTTCCCTCGTGGCGCGGGCAGCGTACCAGCATCTCCTTGAGGCGCATGGGCAGCTGCGACTCCAGGTCCTTCGCCTCTCCCGCGGAGAGCCGCTGCTCCAGCGTGCACATCACCGTCACCGCGGCGCGCTCGGCGAAGTCCTTGTCCAGCTTGCCCCCGCCGGTGAGCCGCTTGAGGAACAGCCCCCACGTCTCGCTCGCGTGGGCATCGCGCCGCTGGATGCGGCGCTCGAGCATCTCCTGTCCAATGGTCCGCTCGGCCATGGCGTCTGCCTCCTTCTTCCCTCACGTTGCGCAGCCCGCGCGGGGAGGGACAGGAGCGGACACGTAAGGCGGCTTCCCCTCACCCCGTCCCTCTCCCAGGGGGAGAGGGGAGTTGGGCCTCACGGCCAGCTCTGCAGCTCGGTCCACACCTCGCGGAAGGCCGTGGCGCCCTGGGGGAAGTGGGCCTGGAAGTCCGCCCGCATGGCCGTGGTGTGCTCGCGCAGGTAGACGTCCAGGTCCTCCTGCCGCTCCGCCTCGTACCAGGTGCGGAAGCGGTTGGCGGACGCCCGGGCGAGGCGGATGCGGCGGAAGCACCCGGTGGCGAGGATGGCCGGAATGTGCGCCTGCCGCATGTAGCGCTCGAAGTCGTCCGCGCGGTCCGGCACCACGTCCACTGTCACCTCGTAGAGGACCATGGCGCCACTCTGCCAGGGGAGGCCCGCGCGGCGGCAGGGAAGTTGCGCCCCGCCCCGTCACCCTTCCGGGACGCTCCTGCCGTGAGAACGACCGGCTGCCGAGACGTTCGCCCCGTTCTTGTCACGAAAGCTCACCTGCTTGTCACAGGAGAGTTCCAGAACGGTCACGACCGTCACCTACTTAGCGGCTCGCCGAAGACAAGGCCCCTCCCCGGAGTCCCTTCCGTGAACCGTTCCCTTGCAGCCCTCCTCACCCTCCTCACCCTCCTTCCCCTCACCTCTCTGGCGCAGCAGGCCACCGACAGCGCCTCCCAGGCCCCCGCCGCTCAGCAGGCGGCCGAGCCCACCTCCGAGGTGGAGCAGGCCATCACCCAGACGACCCCCGACCTCCAGGAGCAGCTGGCCGAGGCGAGGGGCCGACTCGAGGCCCTGGAGGAGAAGAGCACCGTCGCCGAGACGAGCCTCCTCTCCCTCCAGCGGCTGAAGTTCTCCGGCTACGTGCAGGGCCGCTTCCAGGCCGCGGACAACTCCCTGGACGGCGCCGTCAAGGACGGCTTCAGCATCCGCCGCGGCCGCCTCAAGGCCACCTACAACGCGGACCTCATGCAGTTCGTCCTCCAGGTGGACGCCACCAACAAGGGCGTGTCGGTGAAGGACGCCGAGGCGCACTTCCTGGAGCCGTGGACGGGCTACAACCTGGACCTCGCGGTGGGCCAGATGAAGGTGCCGTTCGGCTACGAGGTGCTCCAGTCCTCGTCCGACCGCGACATGCCCGAGCGCAGCCGCGTGGTGCGCGCCCTCATCCCCGGTGAGCGCGACCGCGGCGCGCGTCTGACGGGCACCATCGGCGTCTTCAACTTCG
>JAKEEX010000352.1 GCA_022616315.1 Myxococcaceae bacterium | reverse complement strand
CGTGCTGACCGCTGTCCTGAGCGTCCTCTTCGCCCTCCTGGCCGTCGCCTGCGCGGCGACCATCCTCGTGCACGCCTTCCGCCGCAGCGTGGGCACGGGGGTGATGGTGCTGCTCGTCCCGGCCTACATCCTCGTCTACGCCTTCACCCAGTTCGAGCACCGCTTCAAGGGGCCGCTGGTGGCGGGGCTGCTCGCCTGCAGCACGCTCGCGGGCGCCCTCTACGGCGTGAGCGTGGCACGGCTCCAGCCACCCGTGCCCACCTTCGAGCGCATCCCATAGAGGAGGGGCGCTCCTTCCGACGGCTGGGAGTCCCTACCGTTCGGGCGTGTACTGGCGCGCGGCCATCGCCATCCTCCTCATGCGCCTGAAGGCGCTGCGCAACCGGCTGGCCGAGAGCCTGCTCGTCATCCCGTCCGTCATGGTGGTGGGAGCCTTCCTTCTGGTGTTCGTGCTGACCCGGGTGGACCGGGACCTCCCGCCCGACGCGCTCCCGTACTTCCTGAGGCTGTCGCCCGAGGCCGCCATCCAGCTGCTGGGCACGCTCGCGGGTGCGTCCATCACCACCGCCGGCGTGGTCTTCTCCTTCATCCTGGTGTCGCTCCAGCTCGCGAGCGGGCAGTTCTCTCCCCGCGTTCAGCGCGACATCTTCCGGGACCCGCTTGCCAAGGTGGTGCTGGGGCTCTTTGCCGCCGTCTTCACCTACTGCGTGGTGGCGCTGGTGGGGGTGCCGCCCCTCGCAGCGGGGCAGTTGCAGCCGGTGCGTGAGCTCACGGTGAACACGGCGGCGCTGCTCACCCTCGTGGCCGTGGGCTTCCTCGTGGCCTACCTGCAGCGCATCGCGCGCCGCCAGTACGTGGGCCACATCATCGCGCGCATCAGCGCCAGGACGCGCGAGGGGGTGGAGGAGCTGGTCCGGCACGTGGGTGAGGTCGCTCCCGCGCCGCCGGACCTCGCCACGCTCGGGAAGCCCCACGTGGTGTTGGCCCCCCGCGAGGGATGGGTGCAGCAGGTCAGCCGGGAGGTGCTCCTGGCGGCGGTTCCGGCCGGCAGCGTGGTGCGGCTGGAGACGCGCACGGGCGCCTTCCTCATCCGCGGGCTCCCGCTGGCCACCGTCTGGCCGCGGCCCCTCCGCACGGCCCGCGCGGATCGCGCCGTGCGCGCGGCGGTGGTGGTGGGCGCCGTGCGGACCATGCAGCAGGACGTGGACTTCGGCATCCGCCAGCTGACGGACATCGCGCTGCGCGCCCTCTCGCCCGCGGTGAACGACCCCACCACCGCGGTGGAGGTGCTCCTGCACCTGGCCTCCCTCCTCCGGACGCTGCTGCTCGAGAAGCTCCCTCCGCAGGTGGAGCGCGCGCGCAACGGCACCGTGCTGCTGACGCCGTGGGAACTGGACGCCCACGAGTACGTGCGCCACGCGTACGAACAGCTCCGCCGAGCGTCGGCCAGCCACGCGCACGTGAGCCTCGCCCTGGTGCGCGGCCTGCGGATGCTCCTCGAGGCGGTGGAGGACGCCGGACGGCCCGAGCTCCGGGCGGAGCTCCAGCGTCAGCTGGACCTCGCGCTGAAGGGCACGGAGCGGTCCGGCCTCCTGCCCGAGGACGTGGCCACCGTGCGCGCGGTCGCGCTGGCGTCCCAGCGCCCGCACCGCGCGCGCGCCATGGACCACTCCGTCAGACCGCATTGAGCGGGCGGTGGGGCTCAGACCCCCCGCGCGTTGGGGTCCCACAGGTACTTGTGCTGCTGCAGCTGGAAGCGGACCGGCAGACGGTCCGCGATGATCCACTCCGCCAGCTGGCGCGGGTGGAGCGCGTCGAAGACGGTGGAGAAGAGGACGCCGTAGGGACGCTCGAGCAGCCGGTGCGCGTGCACCATGCCCCGCGCCCATTCGAAGTCCTCGCGCGAGCCGATGACGAACTTGAGCTCGTCGTTGGCGTTCATCGACTCGAGGTTGCGCAGGTCGTTGCGGTCGCACTCGCCGCTGGAGGGCGTCTTGAGGTCCACGATCTTGCGCACCGCCGGCGGGACCAGCCGCACGTCGATGGAGCCGCTCGTCTCCAGCATCACCTCGAGGCCGGCCCCGAGCAGCGCGTCCATCAGCGGGTACACGCCGGGCTGCAGCAGGGGCTCGCCGCCGGTCACCTCCACCAGCGGGCTGCCCAGCGCCTTCACCTGCTCCACCACCTCCGTGACGTGCATGCGCGTGCCGCCGCGGAACGCGAAGACGCTGTCGCAGTAGCTGCAGCGCAGGTGGCAGCCGGTGAGCCGCACGAAGGAGCACAGCCGCCCGGCGTGCGAGGACTCCCCCTGCAGCGAGAGGTAGATCTCCTTCACCACCACGGAGTCGGCCCCGGGGCGTCGGGTGGGTTCGATGTGCGGGCGCGCGGCGAGCATGGTGTGGAGGAGAGCCTTCGGGAGGGGAACTGCCGGCGCGCTCCATTGCATCCAGGACGGCCCTCGCGCAACGGTGCCCTGTGGATGCGTGCCGCGTCTTGGGGCGTTGGCTGTCCTGCTGCGCCCAGCGGCCGGGCGTTCAGTCCCGGACGGGTGGAGGGGGAGCCGCCGGACAGGGGGCCGTCCATGGAGGAGCCTTGTGCATGCCAGGAGGCTGGGCAACCGGGCGGCACGTCCCCACCCTTGGGAGTGAAGAAGGGGCTCGCGGAAGCCGGAAGGAGAGGAGTGAAGCGATGCGCATCCGAGGCGCGGCTCTCGGCATTGTGGGCCTGCTGGTGCTGGGCTGCGCGCGGGACGTGGAGCGCGGACGGCGCCCCGTCGGTGGTGCGGGGCTCGCCGGGATGGGGGCGCAGCCCGTGGACACGCTCCCGGGGCGAATGGGCGGAGGCGTCTCGGCCGCCACGCAGCAGGGAATCTACCCCCTCGGGCCCAGCACCACCCAGGTGGGTGGGCCGCAGATGCTCACGGGGACCGGTGGCGTGTCCCTCGACGGCACCGTGCCTTCGCGGCTGGTGCGCTCCGGCGCGCAGCAGGTGGAGCCACCGGCGCCCGTCCGCGCTCGCATGGGCGGAGACGTGGCGTTCATCCCCAACGTGCACGACCGGTACGGGGGTGGGGTGTCTGCGCGGAATGGCCAGGGGGCGCGCATCCTCGGCAGCGCGTACGTGCAGAGCACGGACTACTCGGACGTGGAGGCGCCTCCGGCCTCCGCTGCGGGCGCTGGGGCGCAGCAGCAGGGGGCGTACGGTGGCGCGGGGGGGCAGGGCGCCGGTGGCCAGAGCGGGTCCGGACAGCAAGGCGGTGGCGACGAGCGCAAGGGTCCCCCGGGGAGCGAGGGCCCGAAGCGCTGAGAGTCTCAGGCACCCGGCTTCGCTCCAGCCCACTCACCCTGCTCCTCTCCCAGAGGGAGAGGGGAGTCGTTCGGCGGTGAGGCCATGCATCCAGTTCTCGAGCGTCGCGTGGTCCGCGACCCACCCCGCGGAGGCTGCGGACTCCTCGAGCGCCACGCGCAAGGCCCGCGCATCCTGCCAGCGCTCGCCGGGCTCGCGGGCCAGGGCCCTGGCCGTGACGGCGTCGAGCGCTCGGGGCAGTCCAGGCACCAGAGCGGAGGGCGCCGGCACATGGCAGGCGCGCACGCGGCGCAGGCTCACCAGGTCCGACTCGCCGTGGAAGAGGCGCGCTCCGGTGAGGAGCTCCCACAGCACGATGCCGAGCGAGAAGAGGTCCGAGCGCGCATCCAGCGCGTGGCCCTGGGCCTGCTCCGGTGACATGTAGGGGTACTTGCCCTGCGGCGAGTCCGGCGTGCTGCGCGGAGCGTGCCCGACCGCGCTCGCCACGCCGAAGTCGATGAGCTTCACCTGTCCCTCCAGCCCGACGAGGACGTTCTGTGGGGACACGTCCCCATGCACCAGCTGGAGCGGCTGGCCGTGCGCATCCGCGAGCCCATGGGCGTGCTCGAGCGCGGCCGCAACGTCCGCCGCGATGCGCAGCGCCACCGCCGGTGGGAGCGGTCCTGCGGCGCGCTGCTGCAGGAGCCGCAGGTCCGCGCCCGGCACGTACTCCATGGCCATGTAGGGAAGGCCTCCCACCTCGCCCAGCTCCAGCACCTCCACGATATTCGGATGGTGCAGCCGCGCGGCGAGGCGCGCCTCCTCGAGGAACCTGTCCACGAAGCCGGGCTGCGAGGCCAGGTGGGGCAGCACCCGCTTGAGCACCACCTGAGTGTCGAGGCCCCCGGCCTCCACGCGCCGAGCGAGGAACACCTCTCCCATCCCGCCCGAGGCGAGCCGCCTCACCAGCTGGTATCTGCCGAAGGGAGCCGCCATCCGCGCGGGGCCGACGGTAGCGCAGGCCCGGGCGGACAGGCACACCCGACTGGCCGCGGAAGGCTGGCCGCGCAACGTGGCCGGGGCTAATGGGAAGGCATGGGCAAGCTCCTGTTCCTCCTCTTCACCGTCGTGCCCGTCGTCGAGCTGTGGCTCCTCGTCTGGCTCGGCGGGCGCATGGGCGCGGTGCCCACCGTGGCCATGGTGGTGCTCGCCGGCGTGGCGGGCGCCGTGCTCGCCAAGCGCGAGGGTCGGCGCGTGCTCACGGCCTGGCGCCGCTCCATGGCGGAGGGACGTCTGCCCGAGGAGGGGCTCCTCTCCGGAGCGCTGGTGCTCGCCGGCGGTGTGCTGCTGGTGACGCCCGGCGTGCTCACCGACATCGTCGGCTTCCTGCTGCTCGTTCCGCCCACGCGGAAGGTGGCCGCGGGCTGGCTGCGCAAGCGCCTCGAGGCGGGTGTGCGCAGCGGACGCGTGAGGGTCGTGGGCCTCGGTGGGCCGGGCGCTCCGTGGCCGGGGCGCGCGGCGGACGCGGAGGGAAGCTCGTCACGCGTGGGGCGGGAGTGGCCCACCCGCCGCGCACCCGGGGGCGCGCCCGAGGACGCCACGGTGGTGGAGGAGCCCCCGGACCGTCTTCCCCGGTGAGGCCCTCAGGTGAAATCGGCTCGCGGCAGGGTTGGACAGCCCCCTCACCCTCTCCCCTAGAGTCCCCGACGTCGACCTCACCGAAGGAGCCGTCCCGCGTCATGCGCACCTGCCGACTCGCTCTTCTGTGCTCGCTGCTCTGTGCGACTGCGGCGCTCGCAAGCCCCGAGTCCCGGCCCCTGCTCGTGGTGCTGGACGTGGACGCGCGCGGCGCCACGCCGCTCCAGGCGCAGGCGGCCACTACGGGCGCGGTGCGTGGGCTGCGCGCGCTGGATGTCTTCCAGGTGCTCTCGAGCGATGACGTGCGCCAGCTGCTCGCCATCGAGCGCAACCGTCAGCTCGCGGGCCTCAACGTCGAGGGCGTGGGCGGCCTGACGAAGGCGCTCGGAGCGCAGCACGCGGTGGTCGGCTCGCTGTCGGAGGTGGACGGTCGGCTGCGGCTCGAGCTGCGCCTCCTGGACACGCAGGCGGGCAGGGTGCTCGCGCAGAAGGTGCTCGGACCGGTGAGCACCTACGAGGCCATGGCACCGAAGGTGCCGGACCTCGCGCAGGAGCTGATGGGCCCGCTGCTGCAGGCGCAGCAGGGGACGCTGCTCGTGCGCGCCAGCGAGGAGGCGGCCGAGGTGCTCGTCGACGACGTGCTGGTGTCCTCCACGCCCATGGTCGCGCCCCACAAGGTGGCGCGCGGGGCGCACCGGCTGGTGGTGCGCAAGGACGGCTTCATTGCCCAGGCGCGCACCGTGCGCGTGGAGCCCGAGCAGCTGACGGTGGAGGCCACGACGCTCCTGCCCTCGCCGGACTACGCGGAGGCGTGGCGGCTGCGCCACGGGCCGCAGCGCGTCGGGGCGTGGGTGGCCACGGGTGTGGCGGTGGCCGCGCTGGGCGGCGCGCTCGTGCTGGACCGCATGAGCATCGAGCCGCTCTACCGGGACTCCTTCCTTCCCCGCCAGCTGACGCTGCAGGGTGCCACCGCCGACCAGGTGGCCGCGGCCAACCTCACGGCTCCGCAGGACGCGCTCCGGGTGGAGTGTGGGTTGAATCCGGCCGGCTGCCAGCAGGAGGCCAACTCTCTGCAGGGGCAGCTGCGCACACGGCAGTACGTGAGCGCGGGCCTGCTCGGCGTGGGGGCGATCGCGACGGGCGCCTCGCTGTGGTTCTGGCTCACCGGACAGGACCCGAACCGGTACGCACAGGTGGTTGCGGGCGCCCAGGCGGGCCCCGGGCCTGGCGTCGCGGTGAGCGGGAAGTTCTGAGCCGGGGGAGCGAATCTGCAGTGGGGTAGCGGGGCTTCGCCACGGTCCCGCTCCCGGCTTCTATGAACGCTGCGCCTCACCACGGGACATGCACTCTGCCCGGGCCAGACGCTCGCCCCGTCCCGACGGGCATCCCCGCCGACACCGACTGACACGCCCACACCCGGCCCACTTCCACCCAGTGGTGCCTCCCTCCACCTTCGCTGCTGGAGCGGGGTGGTGCGCACCTCGGGCCTGGAGGGGGGGCGCATGCGCAGGAGCGTCGCAATCCTGGGCGGAGGCGTGGGGGGGATGAGCGCCGCGCACGAGCTCGCCGAGCGCGGCTTTTCCGTCACCGTCTACGAGGCGCGTGACGCCCTGGGTGGGAAGGCGCGCAGCATCTGCGTGCCGGGCACGGGCCTCCACGGGCGGCGCGGACTGCCGGGCGAGCACGGCTTCCGTCTCTTCCCCTCGTTCTACCGGCACCTGCCGGACACCATGGCCCGCATCCCCTTCCGGTGGAACCCGCGGGGCGTCGCTGACAATTTCGTCAGCACGCGGCGCACGCGGCTGGCGCGCGCGGAGGGGCCGCCCCTGGACGTCGTCTCGCGCTTCCCGCGGGACATCCACGACTGGCGCTCGGCGTGGCAGGCGGTTCGGCGCCGTGACGTCACCGGGATTCCGGACGACGAGTTCACCACGTTCGCGCGCACCATCCTCACCGTCCTCACCACCTGCGAGGAGCGCCGCCTGGGCGAGTACGAGAACATCTCCTACTGGAGCTACCTGGATGCCCAGCGCCGCTCGCCCTCGTTCCGGCTGTACTTCGGGCAGGTGGCGCTGCGGGTGATGGCGGCCATGCGCCCGGAGGCCGCGAGCCTGCGCACGGTGGGCACCATCGGGCTGCAGCTGCTCCTGGACCACTTCCGTCCAGGCCAGGAGGTGAACCGGCTGCTCAACGGTCCCACCAGTGACGCGTGGCTGCTGCCCTGGCGCAGCTACCTCGAGCAGCTGGGAGTGCGCTTCCGCAAGAGCACGCCCATCGTGTCGCTGCAGTGCCAGCGCGACCGGGTGGCGAGCGTGCGCGTGATGGGGACGGATGGGCCGGAGGAGGTTCGCGCGGACTTCTACGTCGCCGCGCTCCCGGTGGAGGCGATGGTGCGGCTCCTGGACGGCCCCCTCCTCGAGGCCGACCCGCGGCTCGCCCTGCTCCGCCAGCTGGAGACCGCGTGGATGGTGGGCATCCAGTTCTTCCTCCGGCGGGACGTCCCGCTCGTGCGCGGACACGTGGTGCTGGTGGACTCGCCGTGGGCGCTCAGCTGCGTCTCGCAGCCGCAGTTCTGGGAGGAGGGGGCGCTGGAGCGCTACGGGGACGGGCGGGTGGAGGGGCTCTTCTCGGTGGTCATCTCCGACTGGGACCGCCCGGGCCAGTTCGTCCAGAAGCCCGCGCGCGAGTGCACCCGCGACGAGGTGGCGCGTGAGGTGTGGCAGCAGCTCAAGGTGCACCTCAACCGCGACGGCGACGTGGAGCTTCGCGACGCGGACC
The DNA here is from genome assembly GCA_022616315.1 of Myxococcaceae bacterium. GTDB lineage: Bacteria > Myxococcota > Myxococcia > Myxococcales > Myxococcaceae > JAKEEX01. The sequence continues at coordinate 9,401 of JAKEEX010000352.1, read as the reverse complement.
TGGCCTGCTGGTACCTGGCCGAGAGCATCGAGTACCGGCCCGGAGGCGAGGTGCACAACAGCGAGCCCCTCCTCACCAACACGGTGGGCTCGTGGTGGTGCAGGCCCGACGCCACCACGGCGCTACCCAACCTCTTCCTCGCGTCGGACTACGTGCGCACGCACACGGACCTGGCCACCATGGAGGGAGCGAACGAGGCGGCGAGGAGAGCGGTGAACGCCATCCTCGCCGAGAGCGACTCGCACCACGCGCCCTGTCTGCTGTGGCCCCTGGAGGAGCCCGCGCTCTTCCAGCCGCTCAAGGGGCTGGACCTCCTGCGCTACCGGATGGGGCTGCCCCACGCCATGGCCCCGGGCGGGCCGTCGAAGGGGCGGGAACGCTCGGTGGGCAGTGCGTCGCGCGAGACGTTCGAGCAGGTGCGCGCGTGGCTCCTGGACCGTGGCAAGGCGGCGTGAGTCGCAGCGGTCAGCGGAGCGGTGTGAGTGGCGAAACCGTAGGACGGCGGATCCGGAGACCGGTCGCCTCCCGGGTACAGGCGGACCGCGAAGCCTCGACTGTCCGTCGTCGTGTCGGCTACATGTGCCCTGCCTCGTTCGAGGGGGAACGCCATGCACGCACGCCGGGCGACAAAGCCGCTCTTCGTGTTCAATCCAATCCGGTGGCGATGCATCGCACTCCTTCTCGTCGTCGCTTGCAGCTGCGGGGACGCGGCAAAGACGCCAGCACCCGGAGTCTTCCAGACGTCAACTCCGGTCGCTGAATCTCCCGTGAGCAATCCGCGTGTCGTCCCCGCGCAGATGCCTCCGCAGGTGCCTGTCCCCGTGGCGGAGAAGGGCGACCTCGACGCCGTGAAGGCCCGCGGCGTGCTGCGCGTGCTCGTGGAGCGCACCGAGGAGGACGGGCTCCCGCGCCTGGGGACGGCGCGCGCGCAGGACCGCGCCCTCCTCACCGAGTTCGCCCGTCGCATCGGGCTCAGCGCGGAGTTCATCGTCGCGGACGACTTCGCGCACCTCTTCACGCTCCTGGAGGAGGGCCGCGGGGACGTCATCGCGAACGGACTCACCGTGACGGAGTCGCGCAAGGCGCGCGTGGCCTTCACCCAGCCGGTGGCCACCGTGCGCGAGTGGCTCGTGGGACGCAAGGGTGCGAAGGGCCTGCCCCGCAGCATCGAAGGGCTCGCGGGCCGGACCGTCCACGTGCGTGCGAGCTCGTCCTTCGCGGAGACGCTGCGCACGCTCGCGAAGACGCGTGCGCCCGGGCTGAAGGTGGAGGCCGCACCGGAGCAGCTCAAGCCGGAGGAGATTGCCTACGAGGTGTCGCGCGGCCTGCGCCCGTTCACCGTGGTGGACGAGACGCTGCTGCGCTCCATGGAGGCCTACAACCCGGACGTCCAGCGCCTCTTCCCCGTCGCCGAGGGGCGGCAGCTCGCGTGGGCGGTGCGCAGGGAGAACCCATCCTTGCGCGCGGCGCTCGACGCCTTCGTCCTGGAGAAGGCGTTGCTCCAGTACACCGAGGAGACGTTCACCGGGGACCTCGACGGCATCCGCAAGCGCGGCGTGCTGCGGGTGCTGACGCGCAACAACCCCGTCACCTACTACCTTCACCGGGGCGAGCAGCACGGCTTCGACTACACGCTGGCCGCCATGGCCGCCGAGGCGCTGGGGGTGAGGCTGGAGATGGTGGTGCCGCCCGGACGTGACCTGCTCATCCCCTGGTTGCTCGAAGGACGCGGGGACGTCATCGCCGCCTCGCTCACCGCCACGCCCGAGCGCCGCGAGCAGGTGGCGTTCAGCCGCCCGTACCTCGAGGTGCGGGAGCTCCTGGTGCCCGGCACGAAGGCCCCGCCGCTCACCTCGCTCAGGGACCTGAAGGGGAAGCACGTCCACGTCCGACGCTCGTCCAGCTACTTCCAGACGCTCTCGGCGCTGCAGGCGACGTACGGCCCCTTCGCCGTGGTGGAGGAGGCGGAGGAGCAGGAGACCGAGGTGCTGCTGCAGCGCGCACAGGCGGGTGAGCTGCCCTACACCGTGGCCGACAGCCACCTGGTGGACGTGGAGCGCGCGCACGGGGCGGCGCTGGGTGGAGCGCTGCCGCTCGGGGGGCCGCAGTCCATCGGCTTCGCGGTGCGCCCCTCGTCCCGGGCGCTGCTCGCGTTCCTCGATGCCTTCCTCAAGAAGGAGGTGCGGGGGCTTCGCTACAACCTGGCGAAGCGGCGCTACTTCGAGAGCCCCGGCGCCATCCAGCAGGCGAAGGTGGAGCTCGCATCGCACGCGGGGACGCTCTCTCCGTATGACCCGCTCATCAAGCGCTATGCCGCGCGCTACGGGCTGGACTGGCGGTTGATGGCCGCGCAGGCCTACCAGGAGAGCCGCTTCCGCCCGGACGCGAGGAGCTGGATGGGGGCGCTCGGGCTCTTCCAGGTGATGCCCGCGACGGGCCGCTCCCTGGGCTTCCAACGTCTCGAGGACCCGGAGGAGGGGACACACGCGGGGATTTTCTACATGAGCAAGCTCATGAAGGACCTCCCGACCACCATCCCGCTCAAGCAGCGCGTGCGCTTCGCGCTCGCCGGGTACAACGCGGGCATGGGCCACGTGCACGACGCGCGGCGGGTGGCCGCGGAGAAGGGCCTCGACCCGGACCGGTGGTTCGGCAACGTGGAGAAGGCCATGCTGCTGCTGCAGCGGCCCGAGTACTACCGGCGCACGCGCCACGGCTACTGCCGCGGAGGCGAGCCGGTGGCCTACGTCTCCCGCATCCAGGAGCGCTACCTGCACTACGTGGCAGCGGTGCGCGAGTGAGTCCGACTTCGTGAAGCACGGCCCCCTCACCCTGTCCCTCTCCCAGAGGGAGAGGGGAGTCTGGTGCGGCCACGTGTGAACGAAGCGTGACAGAGCGTGTCTCCGGAGCCGAGCAGACGAGCGCACGCAGTCGGGGTTGCGCTGCTGCTTCCGGCGGGGCATTCACTCCGGCGCCATGCCCATGATGCTCCGCATCGCCCTGTTCGGGCTCGTCTCCGTCACGCTGCTCGCCCTCGGCCACGTCTACGTCTACCGGCGACTCGTGCGCGACGTGACGCCGCACCAGGGCCTGCGGCGCGTGGGTGCGTGGGCGCTGGGCGGGCTCGCGGTGGCCGTGGGGCTGGAGCGTCCACTGACGCGGCTGTGGCCGGACGTGGGCGCAAGGCCGCTGGTGCTCGCGCTGACCATCTGGGGCGGCGTGTTGCTCTACCTCCTGTTCTTCCTCCTGGTGGTGGATGGTGTGCGCTGGGTGCGCGGGCGGATGGCGCGTGCGGCGGCGGTCCCCGTGTCACCCGCGCGCCGCGAGGTGCTCGCAGGGGGACTCACCGCTGCCTCCGCGCTGGCGGCCGGTGGAACGGCGGCGCTCGGCGTGTACCGCGCGCTGACACCTCCGGAGGTGACCGAGGTTCCGGTCCGCTTGCAGGGACTGCCCGCGGCGCTCGAGGGCTTCACCCTCGTGCAGCTCAGCGACATCCACGTGGGCGCCGTCATCCAGGAGCGCTTCCTGGACATGCTCGTGGACACGGCCAACCGCGCGCGCCCGGACCTGGTGGCCATCACTGGAGACCTGGTGGATGGCAGCGTGGCGAGGCTGGGCCGCTATGTGGCGCGGCTCCAGGGGTTGCAGAGCCGGTACGGCACCTGGTTCGTCACCGGCAACCACGACTACTACTCGGGCGACCGCGAGTGGGTGGCGGCGCTCCAGGGCTTCGGCTGGCAGGTGCTGCGCAACCGTCACGTGCGCATCGGCGATGCCGGTGCTTCGTTCGACCTGGTGGGCGTGGACGACTGGGGCGCCTTCCGCATGGGCGACTCGGACTACGACCTCGACCGTGCCCTGCGCGGAAGGGACCCCTCGCGTGCCTCCGTCCTGCTCGCGCACCAGCCGCAGAACCTCCCGGAGGTGGCGCGGCGCGAGGTGGGCATCCAGCTGTCCGGCCACACGCATGGCGGACAGATGTTCCCCGGCACCCTCATCGGCCAGCTGATGTGGGGCGCGGCGAACACCGGCCTCTCGCGCGTCGGTGAGACGCAGACGCAGCTGTACGTCAGCCGCGGCTGCGGCTTCGTGGGGCCGCCCATGCGCGTCGGGGCTCCGCCCGAGGTCGTGAAGCTCGTGCTGCTGCGCGCGTGATGCTGGAAAGTTCCACCGCTCGAGCAGCAACACGTGTGGCCCGCGGCGTGCACGCTGCAGTGCGTGTGCGCGCTGCGTTGTTCAGCACCCTCCGCGTGCATGGACGCTTCCTCCAGAAGGCTGCAGTAGGTTCGCGCTCGCGTTGATTCCGCGTGCCGCGGCCGCTTCATTGGTCGCCGCGAGCGTGGGCTCGCGTTGGCAATGACGGTGCGGCTCGGTCCGCACAAGGAGGCACATCGTGCAGCGGGCCGAAGAGTTGGTTGCGACCGCGGTCGCACTCGAGCAGGTCGGGCGGGACGAGGAAGCGGACGAGAGTCGTGAGGCCGTGACGCAGAAGCGCCTGGTGGAGGTCCACAGGGGCCCCCAGACACTCGGACATGCGTTGACGGACACCTCGCTCCACCGGTGGCTGGCGGCGTTCGTGGGCTTCCAGCTGGCACTCGCGGTGGCGCTCCTGCTGGTGGGGCTGTTCGGTCAGCGCCGGCTCTCCGCGCTCGTGGACCAGGTGCAGGCCACGCGCCGCGAGGCACAGGCAATAAGGGCCGACCTCGCCGGCCTCACGGAGGAGACGCGTCAGCTCAAGGCGGAGAACGTGGAGCTCACGCAGTTCCTCACCCGGAGCGCGGGTGAGCAGGAGATCTTCCTCAAGATCCTCGTCCTCAAGCCGGACATCAACCACGACTCGGCGCGGACCATCGCGCGGCACGTCCACCACTACGCCGAGCTCTACGGCAAGGACTCGGACATCGTGCTGGCCATCATCTCCGTCGAGTCGCGCTTCGACCCGAACGCGGTCTCACCGGTCGGCGCGCTGGGGCTGATGCAGGTGATGCCGCAGTGGCAGAAGATCCTCGCCATCTCCGGCAGCCTGAAGGACCCGGAGACGTCCATCCGCTACGGGCTGCAGATCCTCGGCTTCTACCTGGAGATGTACAAGGACATGGAGATGGCGCTCACTGCGTACAACCGCGGACCGGGCCCGGTGGACATGGCGCTGATGAAGGGCAGGGACCCGAAGAACGAGTACCCGGGCCAGGTCCTCAAGGTGTACGAGCGCCTGAAGAAGATGAGCGTCGCCGAGAAGGCGACCTGAGTCCTACTTCGTGCGCGCAGGGGCCTTCTGCTGCGCCCCTGCGTGCTTCGCGATGCGCGCGACGAAGTCCTTCACCAGCGCGTTGGGAATGGGGACCGACAGGTTGTACTGCGCGATGCGCCACGCGTCCCCCTCCCGCACCAGCACGCCGGAGCCGCGGCAGGGCCCCATGTTGGCGGTGTCCAGCGCCTCGTCGAACCAGGCCACCGTGCCGTCGGGCGAGAAGGTGACGCGGCGGTTGCGCGGCGTGAAGCTCCATGCCTTCCCCCGCGCGAAGTAGGGGTGTGACCAGGTGCGGAACTCGTCCCGCGTCCACCGCTCCGTCCCGTCCGTCCCGAGGAACACGGCATCGGCCGTGAAGTGGCCGAAGTAGCGTGGCTCGTCCGCGGCGGCGGCGGCGCGGTGCCAGTCATCCAGCACCGCATTCACCGCGGCGAGGCGATCCTGTTCGGGAGTGGCGGCGACGAGGGCGGCGACGAGCAGGGCAGGGGCGAGCACGCGAGCTCCAGTAAGAGGTTCCGGGTGCATGAGAACGCCCGTGCCACCGGGAGCGTCAAGAGCGGGCTGCAGTCGCGCGAGGGGAGGTGTGTGCGCATCCGGAGGAAACCGCGTAGGGTGCGCGCTGCACGGAGGAGCTGGATGACGACGTTGAAGGCGGCCGAGAAGGCCCTGATGGACGCAGCGCTCGCCTACCCGCAGACGCGCGAGGACAACCCCTGGGGCCACCGCGTGGCGAAGGTGAAGGACAAGTCGTTCCTCTTCCTCGCGACGGAGAACGGCGTGCTCTCGCTCTCCGTCAAGCTGCCCCATAGTGGCGGCATGGCCCTGTCCCTCCCCTTCGCGGAGCCCACAGGCTACGGGATGGGCAAGAGCGGCTGGGTGACGGCGTCCTTCAAGCCCGGTCAACCCGTGCCCGTGGAGCTGCTCCGCGCGTGGCTGGACGAGAGCTACCAGGCCGTGGCACCGAAGACGCTCGTGAAGGCACTCCAGGCGGAGCGCGCGGGGAGTGCCGCGCCATTGCCTCACGCGAAGTCGCCCGCCCCGAAGGCTGCGAAGAAGGCAGCGAAGCGGGTGACGACGAAGCGCGCGGCGAAGGCAGAGACGCGCGCCGTCTCCGCCGGCAGCAAGCGCGCATCCTCACGGGCAGCGAGCGCCCGCACGCGCCGCTCATGAGCGTCTGACCCGCGCGGCACGCACATCGGGGCCAGATGGGGCCACGTGCTCCAGTACGGCGGATCAATTCCAGCCACGGCGCTCGCTGCAGGTGCTGCGCGCATCGTCCACGTTTTCACCGGCGGAAGGCTCGTCTACGTTCGCGTGCATGCGAACGACTGCACTTGCCGTCCTCACCGGGATGCTGCTTCTCGCCGCGCCGGCCGCGGAGGCCCGGCCCTACCGCGTGATGGTGACGCGCACGGCGGAGACGACGCGCGCGGGCAACCTGGAGCTGGGGCTGCGCTATCAGGGCTTCTTCGCGCTCGACGCCGCCTCCCTGCCCTACCAGCAGCTCTCACCGAGCCTCCGCTTCGGCGTGCTGGACACCGTGGAGGTGAACCTGCACCTGGAGGTGCTGGCGCTCGGACTGCCCAACCAGCCCTTCTTCCAGGTGGCCTTCGGGGACATCCCGGTGGGGGTGCAGTGGACCTTCCTGGAGACGCGTCCCTTCGCGCTCGGCGTGTACCTGCGCGGCACGGTGCCCACCGGCCCCAGCACGCTGGACCTGGTGCACCCGGGCCTGTCGGACGGAACGTGGGACGCGGAGGGGACGCTGCTCGCGGAGGTACGGCCAAGCAGGGAGCTGCGCTTCATGTTCAACGCCGGCTACCTGCACCACGGCGTGCGAGCGCGGGGGGACCTGCCGGACTTCGACGTGCCGGACGCGGTGCAGGCCTCGGTTGCGGGCGCCCTGAACCTGGATGACCTCACGCTGATCGGCCTCGAGCTGGTGGGCCGCCACTACTTCAATCCGCAGATCACCCCGGCGTGGAATGACAACGCCACCCAGGTGGAGATCATCCCCGTGCTGCGCCGCGAGGTGTGGCCGGGGTTGGTGCTGGAGGCGGTGGCAGGACTGGCGCTCACCCCGGGCCTCAGCGACATCTACCAGTTCCGCGCGCTCATCGGCGGCACCTACGAGTTCGACCTGGCGACCGGGCCCAACCTCCCCGAGCGCAATAGACCCTCGCGCCCGCGCCGCCGTTAGCAGGCCCTCCGGAGGGACAGGCCCTCGCCCCCCGGGAGAGGGACAGGGTGAGGGGGCTGCGCAACATCGACTCCACTCCGAGTGCCTAGCGTGTGTCCTGGAAGCCTCCGCGTCTTCAGGAGCTGCCGATGGCCACGCCCGAACGCATCCTCGACGCCGTGCGCGAGGCGCTCGCGCAGGAGCCACGGCTCGATCTGCGGCGCTTCCCCATCCGGCTGTGGTGGGAGTGGGGTGACCTCGGCATGGCCGGTGAGGTGCCGGACGTGGCCATGAAGAAGCTCGCCCTCGAGCGCGCCGCGGCGGTGCCGGGAGTCGCCCACATCATCGACGAGCTCCACGTCATCCCCGACCGGCGCGTGCCCGACGACGAGCTGCGCGCACACGTCTGCCGCGTGTTGCTCTCGGAGCCGGCCCTGCAACCCTTCTCGCTCCGCGCGCGACACGGAGAGCAGGTGGACACCTGGCACGACGCGGGTGCGGAGGCGCGCGGCACCATCGAGGTGAGGGTGGAGGACGGCGTGGTGACGCTGGATGGGGACGTGACGGGACTCGGGCACAAGCGACTGGCCGGCGTGCTCGCGTGGTGGGTGCCCGGCGTGCGCGACGTGGTGAACGGGCTCGGCGTCACGCCGCGCGAGCAGGACAGCGACGGCGAGATGAGCGACGGTGTGCGGCTCGCCCTGGAGAAGGACCCGCTGGTGAATCCGGAGAGCATCGCCATCTCCGCGCGCTCCGGTGTCGTCACCCTGAGCGGCGCGGTGCACAGCGAGGTGGCGCGGCAGGCCGCGGAGCGCGACGCGTGGTGCGTGTGGGGCGTGGACCGGGTGGAGAACCGGCTCGCGGTGCAGCGGTGACGTGCGTCCTGTCAGAACATGTGTCCGAACGTGATGTAGAGGCCCTTGCGCAGCGTCTCGGTGTCGAGCGCCACGTCCACGCGTGCCACCGCCGCGCGGCGTGACAGCCGGATGCCCGCGCCCACACCGGGGTGCCAGGTGCCCGCATGTCCGTCCTCCACGTCCGGGTGCCACACGCGGCCCACGTCCGCGAAGACGAGCCCTCCGGCGCTGACGTCCTGGCCGAAGAGGGTGAAGTCGATGGCCCTCCACCGCAGCTCCGTGTTGCTGAGCACCTTCACCTTGCCCACGTAGCGGTTGCGCGGGACACCACGCAGCGTGCTCATGCCGCCGAGCCCCTCGCCGCCGAGCGAGCCGCCGATGTTCGCCAGCTCCCAGAACGGCACCTCGCCGGTGAGGACGTCCACCGTGAAGCGCTGGGCGAGGATGAGGCGGGAGGAGATGGGCAGGAAGCGGCGCTCCGTGAGCGTCACGCCTGCCCAGGTGTGGCGGCTGCCGGTGCTCGCGTGGGAGAGGCGCACCGCCACCTCCTCCACACCGCCGCGGGTGGCGTCACACTCGTTGTCGCGGGTGTCCCAGAGGGCGCTGATCAGGAGCTGGCCATCCGGGCCTCCTCCGAGTCCCACGGGTGCCTGCTCGGCGAGGACGCTGCCGGCGTAGGGACGCACGCGCATCCAGCGGAAGCTGTAGCCCGCCCAGGCCTCGAAGGGGTGTCCCTCGCCGAGGGGCCGGTGGCGCAGCCGAGCCCACACGCCCGGGGAGCGCCGCTCGTAGCTGAAGCGTGGGTCCTCCACGTTGCCGTTGAAGTCCGGAGAGGAGACGTTGCCCACGCCGAAGAAGGGCGCCCGCAGCTCCCGCTTCAGCTCGAGCCGTGCCTCCACGCGCAGAGGCCCGATGAGGCCCGGGCCGTCGTAGCGGACGAAGTGGTTCTCCACCCCGCGCGTGCTGCGGTACAGCTGCGCGGAGATGGCGTGCCGGTAGGGCCGGTGGCCAGGGCCGTAGATGTACATCCCGCCCGCCGCGCCGTACCCGAGCCCGAAGTCGGAGTTGTAGCTGACGAGGGGCACACCCAGCCCCTCCACGCCGTGCTCGCGCG
>JAKEEX010000038.1 GCA_022616315.1 Myxococcaceae bacterium | reverse complement strand
GGCGCGTGCCCCTTCCGGTCCCGGGGCTCCCACCGGGGACTGGCCGAAGATGGCGGCGTACTGCACGGCGCCCATGAAGTAGGCACCCAGGGGCGTCAGGTGCACGTTGTCCGGGAAGATGGCGTCCAACTTCTGGGTGGGCGTGCCGGTAATGCCACGCACCTGGCCCGCCAGAATGCGCTCGATCAGGTCCACCAGCGCGAGCGAGCCAGGGAGCGACAGCACACGCTCGCCGCGGCCTTCGGCCTGCAGGGTGAGATTCACCTTGGAGGCAGCGCACTCCCAGGCCGCCACCGCCGCCTTCTCGTAGGCTATCCACTCCAAGGGGGCTGCCTTATCGAGGCTCTGCCAGGTGTGGTAGAAGTAGGTGCGCCCCAGCGGGTTGCCCTCCACCAACCGGTCGTGGAAGTGGCGCAGGTAGCCCACCGTGTCCTCGAACACGAGGGTGTAGGGGATGTCGTGCCGCTCGGTGATGACGAGCGTGTCGTAACGCTCCCCCGGGCCGATCGTCTGCGGTGAGCGGAGCTCCCGCAGCACGTCCATGCCGGAGCCCTCCCGATTCTTGCCCTGGAGATAGCCCTTCCAGCGGTCGCTGGCCCAGGTGCGCCCGTGGCCTCCGTTGGTGCGCACCCGGAGCGACGAGCCGGTGACGTTCTGCTGGTTCCAGCGGAGGTCCTGTCCCTGGGCACTGGCGATGCTCTCGATGAAGTCCGGCAGCGGGTTGTCGAGCAGGCTGTGCCCGCTGAAGAAGACGCGCGCCCGGGAGAGCGGCTCCCGCTTGCCGGCGTCGGACATGGGCGCGGTGGCCTGAGGATCTGGCGCACGTGGTGCGGGGGCGCTCGAGCAGGCCACGAGGAACAGGCTGGCCAGAGTGGCGCCGGCGAGCCCCAGCTCCGCGGAGCCCAGGAGGCGAGTCTCGTAGCGACCTGGAAGCGGGAGACGATGTCGCATTCGGAGGAGTAGCTAGGGGCAGGTCCGTAGCCCTGCGTTGAGACCTGCAGCTTCAGGTGGACAGCACCAGCACCGCCGCAGCCACTCCCCCCACCACGTAGCTCACCCGGTCCTTCAGGGCGAACACCAGCGGGTCCTCGTTGACGAGCCCT
>JAKEEX010000351.1 GCA_022616315.1 Myxococcaceae bacterium | reverse complement strand
GTGGACCTCCACCGCCTGAAGGTCTACGCCACCGTGACGACGCGGCTGGACGTGCTCTTCGGTGAGCCCATGCCCTCGACGCCGGTCACCCGCGAGAGCATGGCGGAGAGCGAGGACATCGCGCACCCCGGACACGAGAAGGTGGGTGTGCTCGCGGACCCGCTGGCCCTGCGCGCGGAGGCCGAGCTGCGCAATGCGGTGGGAGACAAGGCCGCGGCGGAGGTGGCCACGCTGGTGCGGGCGCGCTTCGACTCCTACCGCGCGCGGCGCGTGAAGGAGGCGCTCCTGGGGACGGTGCGGTCCGGGGCCGAGGACGTGGTCGAGACCACCGTGCGCGCGCTGCTGCTCACCGCGGACGCACCGCCGAAGGAGCTCCTCGAGCCACTCGCGGCGTCCCGCAAGGTGGCGGACCCGCTGCAGCTCATCCGCGGACGCTGACCTCAGTACGGCGTCATCGCGACCGCGGCCTCCTCGGCGCTCGTCACGTGGTCCAGCGCATATGTGAGGTTGTCGAGCGCCTGGGGTCCGGAGCTGTAGTGCCGCAAGCGTCCCTCGCGGTCGAAGACGAGGAACGCGGGCATGGCGCGCACGTCGTGCGCCAGGGTGATGGAGTGCTCGCTGCTCGCGTCGTCCACGGCGATGGGGTGGCGCAGGCCGAGCTGCTGAACGTGCTCGTCCACGAGCTGCGTGTCGAGGTCCCCCTCGTTGAGGGGAACGTGGACGCCCACCACCTTGAGGCCCAGCGGATCGTAGCGCTCCATCAGCTTCTTCAGGCGCGGCAGCTGGTCCACGCAGGACTCGCAGTTGACCGACCAGAAGTGGAGCAGCACGGGCGAGCCGAGCAGGTCGTGGACGTGGACCGGCGCGTTGATCCACCCCAGCGCCGGGTCGAGAGCATTGAGAGGAGCGTTGAGGCGCGGCATGGGGGCCTCCTTCCAGCGGTGTGACAAAAGGTAGGCAGCTGCCCTGTGCGTGGGACCCATGGTGGCCGCCGGTTCCGGTTGGCTGTCTGGCGAAGGGACGGGCCCACCGCCTGCATAGTGAGGAGGCGGGCATGCGTCCACACTGCTCCTGCGGTCGCTACCCCGAAGAGTCTGCACGGGTGCATGTTGAACGCTGAGAGATGGGAAACGGCCCGGTGGGACAGACCCTCATCGTGATGAGCAGCCGGGAGCCGGCGCGGCGCCTGCTGCGCCTGCTGCTCGGGCGACTGGGCTATTCCTGCTCCGTTGCCGCGGACGGCGACGAGGCGCTCACGCTCCTCTCACAGAGTCCCTCCGCGGTGCTGGTGGTGGACGCGCGGGCACCCACGGAGGAGGAGCTCCTCTTCCTCGGGCTCCTGGAGCGCAGGCATCCCGGTGCCGGACGGCTCGTGCTGCACGAGGGGCAGGGGAGGCTGCGCAGCGAGGGGCGCGAGGAGGTGCTCACCTGGGGGCCTTCCCAGATGGGAGGCCCCAGGCCTGCGTTCCCCTCGCTCGAGGAGCTGCGGCAGGCAGTGGAGCAGCTCTTCGCGCTCCGGCTGCTCACGGACCTCCGTCCCGGCGTCGCCAAGGCGTGAGCGCACACCCCGTTGCCACGCTGGCCCGCAGCTGACACACAGTCACCGCATGCAGTCCCTCACCCCCGAGGAGTGCGCGTCCTTCGCGTCCAGCGGCTTTCTCGTCCTGCCCTCGTTCGTGGACGGCGCAACGCGCGAGCGCATGCTCGTCGCGGTGAAGGCGCAGGTGGCGGCGCAGCAGGGGCCGGTGGAGTACGAGGCGGACGTGCGGTACCCGGGCGCACCGGCGAGCCGCGAGGAGCAGGGAGGGCGCACCATCCGTCGGCTGCTGCAAGCGCACGCGCGGGGTCCGCTCTTCGCGTCCTGGTTCGAGGACGCGCGCATCCTCGGCGCTGTGGCGCAGCTGCTCGGTGGACCGGTGAGGCAGGCGAGGGCGCACCACAACTGCGTGATGACGAAGGAGCCGCGCTTCTCGTCGGACACGGGCTGGCACCAGGACATCCGGTACTGGTCCTTCACCGAGCCCGAGCTGGTGTCGGTGTGGCTCGCGCTCGGCCGCGAGCACGCGGAGAACGGGGGCCTGCGCGTGCTCCCCGGAACGCACCGTCAGGACTTCGCGCGAGAGCGCTACGACGACCGCCTCTTCCTGCGTGAGGACCTCCCGGAGAACAGCGCGCTGTTTGCGCGCGCAGTCCAGGTGGACCTCGAGCCGGGTGACGTCCTGCTCTTCCACGCGCGACTCTTCCACGCCGCGGGCCGCAACCGGACGCGGGACACGAAGTACTCGGTGGTGGCCACCTACCGTCGCGTGGACAACCCGCCGGT
>JAKEEX010000350.1 GCA_022616315.1 Myxococcaceae bacterium | reverse complement strand
TCATGCTGCTGAAGGGCTGGCGACAGTGGCGGCAGTAGTACTCGTACTCGGGCATGGCCTCCCCTCCTCGTGGGCTGGACACCGGCGGGTGCGTCTCTTCTGACAACGGTGGTGCTTCTCCACCCTGCGCGCCAACGCCACACCGTGGCGGCCAGGCGGGGGCCCGTGCTTCCGCAGCAGCCCCGTCAGCCCTTCAGCACGCCGAGCGGTCGGAGCCTCGCCACCTTCCCTGCAATCCCCACCTGGTGCACCGCGTCCACCACCCGCTCCACGTCCTTGTAGGCCATGGGGGCCTCTTCGGCGAGCTCCGCGTTGGACGCGCACCGCACGACGATGCCCTGCTTCTCCATCGCATGCCGCAGCTCGTGCCCCGCCACCCGGCGCTTCGCCGCGCTCCGGCTCAGGCTGCGTCCCGCGCCGTGACACGTGCTGCTGAACGACACCTCGCGCGCCCGGTCCTGTCCCACCAGGACGAAGGACGCGGTCCCCATCGTGCCGGGAATGAACACGGGCTGCCCCACCTCCCGGTACGCCGCCGGCACCTCCTCCTCCGAAGGGCCGAACGCGCGCGTCGCCCCCTTGCGGTGCACGCACACCTTCCGCCCCCGGTGCGTCTCCAGCTTGGCCGTGTTGTGGGCCACGTCGTAGACGACGCGCAGCCGGGACGGGAGGCCGTTGCCCGCGAGCACGCGTGCAAAGACGTCACGCGCCCGCTGGGTGATGACCTGCCGGTTGCAGAAGGCGAAGTTGGCCGCCGCGCACATGCCTGCGAAGTAGGACGCGCCCTCCTTCGAGGAGAACGGCGTGCACGCGAGCTGTCGGTCCGGCACCTGGATGCCGTACTTCTGCATGGCGTTGTCCATCACGCGCACGGCGTCCGTGCACACCTGGTGGCCCAGGCCGCGGCTGCCGGTGTGGATGAGCACCGTCACCTGCCCCTCGAAGAGGCCGAACGCCTTCGCCGCCCGCGCGTCGAACACCTCGTCCACCACCTGCACCTCGAGGAAGTGGTTGCCACTTCCGAGCGTGCCCAGCTGGTCCTGTCCCCGCTGCCTGGCCCGCACCGACACCGCCCCCGAGGAGGCCCCCGGCAGCCGCCCGCCGGACTCGAGGTACGCGAGGTCCTCCACGCTGCCCAGCCCGAAGGCTCCCACCAGGAACGGCACGCCCTCGTTCAGCAGCTGGTCCATCTCCTCCGGTGAGAGGTGCAGCCGCCCTCCGCGCCCGAAGCCTGTGGGCACCGAGCGGCTCAGCTCGTGGACGATGACCTCCAGGTGCTCCGCGACCTGTCCGCGCGTGAGCTCGGAGGCGAGCAGCCGCACGCCGCAGTTGATGTCGAAGCCGATGCCGCCGGGGGAGATGACACCATCCGGCAGCACCGTGGCGGCCACTCCCCCCACGGGGAAGCCGTAGCCCTCGTGCATGTCAGGCATGCCCAGCGCCGCGCCCAGGATGCCTGGCAGCGTCGTCACGTTCACCAGCTGCAAGAGGCTGTGGTCGCGCCGCATCTCCTGGAGCAGCGCCTCGTCCGCAATCACCCGCGCGGGCACGCGCATGTCCGCGCGGAAGGTCGTGGGCACCTCGTGGAGGTACGGAGCCACCTGTGTCAGCGGGATGCCTGCCCCCGGGCCCACGGCGGCCGGTGTGGCTGTGGTGGGGAACACGTCCATGGGACACCTCACACGTCGAGCACCACGCTCGCCTCGAAGCCATCGTCGCGAGCGATGACGTCGAGGCCGTGGTGGGTGGCAGCCTTGACCGGCGTGCGCTCCTGCAGCACGCGCGGGCCGGACACCTCCGCGGTGAGGGCGTGCTCGGTCAGGGAGTCGAAGCGGAAGGCGGTGAAGGGCTGGCGCGCCGTCTCGGTGAGGAAGAGCAGCTCGTTGAGCCAGTCCACGAGGAGGGCGTCCACGTCGCGCGCCTCGAGCTCGACACGCCTGCGCTCGCCGTCGGGTGGCGCGCCCAGCGGCGCACCCATGACCTCGGCGAGCGCGAGGCCGGCCTCGGAGAAGAGCGTCTCGAGCGTCGGTGCCTCGAGGTGCACCTTCACCTCGCTCGTGTGCTCCTCGAAGCTGTGTCGTGCGGCGCCCATGCCCTATGTGTCCGCCCGGTCCAGCGGAGCGGCAACCCGGGGAGGAGGAGCACCCGGCGAGGGGAGGGCCGAGCAGGCCAGCGCGGCCGCGAAGAGGATGACGCAGCAGACGAGGTACAGGAAGAAGAGGCACGCCACCACGCCCGCGAGCGTCCCGTACACGAGGTCGAGCCGGCGCGCATTGGCGACATAGATGCCGAACCCCAGCTTGGTCACCTCGAAGCCGACCGCGCCCACGCTGGTGGCCAGCGCCCACTGCAGCGTGGGCGGCGGCTGGGCCGGAATGAAGCGGTACATCAACCCGAAGGCGAGCATCGAGAGGGCGAGCGGAACGAGCAGCGCCAGGCCCCAGCGCATGATGTTTCCGAGCGCCTCCGGGAGCAGCAGGCGCGCCCCCACCACCTGCACCACGGTGGTGGCGACCAGCGAGACGAACACCAGCCCGGCCGCCGCCGGCACCGCGACCAACGCCATGGCACGGCCGTGGACGAAGGTGCGTCCACTCTCGAGGCCGAAGACCCGGTCGAGCGCCCCCGAGAGCGTGTGGAACATCGCGCTCGCGCTCCACAGCAGGGCCACCGCAGTCACCAGCCCGTAGAGCCCGGTGGGCGCCCGGGCGAATCCGTCCACCGCGGAAGCGACCACCGGCTGGAGCTGGGCCTTCGCTGGCAGCTGTGCGACCACCAGGTCCACCAGGTCGCGCTGCAACGCGGGGTCTCGCAGGAGCGTCCCTCCCACCATCGCGAGCACGAGCAGGAAGGGGAACAGC
Source organism: Myxococcaceae bacterium (assembly GCA_022616315.1). Lineage (GTDB taxonomy): Bacteria > Myxococcota > Myxococcia > Myxococcales > Myxococcaceae > JAKEEX01. The sequence continues at coordinate 453 of JAKEEX010000350.1, read as the reverse complement.
GAGAAGAAGAAGTTGAAGGAGAGCGCCGCGGCGAACGTGGTGCCGTCCTCCGCGGAGAAGCGCTGCCAGGAGCGCCACAAGAGCTGCAGGAGGGGACGCAGCGCGCGAGAGGCCATCCACCGCTCCTCATGTCAGCGCGGGAGTCTTGCGCCTCTTGGGCCCGCGGGCGTCCGGAGCAGGCGGGGAGCCTGTCGCCCTGCGGACACCCCGTGTTCCGGGCAGCCTGCATGCGCGCCTCTGCGGCCTCGGGGAGGGGCCTTACGTTTCAACGCTGGGGGCCTGCACGGTGTCGGCCCCGGGGAGTGACGCCATGGAGGACTTCCCGAAGGTCCACGAGCGAATGCACGTCCACGGCGCGGACGACGAGTGGATTGGCTGGGTCAGCGCCGTGGGTCCGCGCCACTTCGAGGTGACGCGGCTCACGCACCCCACCTGGTTCTGGGACGTGCCCAT
>JAKEEX010000349.1 GCA_022616315.1 Myxococcaceae bacterium | reverse complement strand
TCAACACCCTCACCCTCTTCGGCCTCACGCTCGCCACGGGCCTCGTCGTGGACGACGCCATCGTGGTCATCGAGAACATCGAGCGGCTGATGCACGAGAAGAGCCTCACGCCGAGGCAGGCGGCACGCGAGAGCATGAAGGAGGTGGCCGGGGCAGTGGTGGCCATCTCCATCGTGCTGGTGGCGGTCTTCGTCCCTGTGGCGCTCTTCCCCGGCACCACGGGCGCCATCTACCGCCAGTTCGCCTTGACCATCGCCGCGTCGGTGGCCCTCTCCACCTTCTGCGCCCTCACCCTCACGCCGGCCCTGAGCGCGCGGCTGCTCAGGGCCCAGCACGGGGAGAAGTGGGTCTTCTTCCGGTGGGTGGACCGGGTGCTGGACCGGACGCGTGAGCTGTACGGGCGACTCCTGCGCAGGCTGCTGAAGCACCCCGTCCTGGTGCTCGGGGCCTTCGTGCTGTGCCTCGCCGGCACGGTGGTGCTCTTCCGCACGGTGCCCACCGGCTTCATCCCGGACGAGGACCAGGGCCTCGTCTTCGTTGCCGTACAGGGCCCCGAGGGCGCCTCGCTCGCGCAGACGGAGAAGGCCCTGCGGCAGGTGGAGCAGGTGCTCGCCGCCCAGCCCGAGGTCCATGCGATGCTCGCAATCGGTGGCGTCGGCCTCCAGTCCAGCGGCCCCAACCAGGGGACGGTCTACGCCTCCCTCAAGCCATGGGAGGAGCGGCCGGGTCGCGCCTCCTCGGTGGCGGGGCTGATTGAGCGCCTGCGCGCGCCGCTCGGCGCCATCGGCGGGGCGCGGGTCATCCCCCTGCAGCCCCCGGCCATCCGCGGCGTGGGCACAGTCGGTGGCTTCCAGTACATCGTCGAGGACACCTCTGGCACCCATGGGCTGGACGTACTCGCCGCCGCCACCGACGAGCTGGTGGCGCGCGGCAACGAGGGCGGGACGCTGCGCGGCGTCCTCACGTCCTTCACCGCCAACACGCCGCTGCTGGACGTGGAGGTGGACCGGCAGAAGGCCAAGTCGCTCGGCGTGCCCATCGAGCAGGTCTTCGGCACCCTGCAGCTCTACATGGGCAGCCAGTACGTCAATGACTTCAACTACGCGAGCCGCACCTATCGCGTCTACGTGCAGGCCGAGCAGCAGTTCCGCGACAGCCCGCAGGACATCGGCACGTTCTACGTGCGCAGCGACGGCGGGGACATGCTCCCGCTCGAGTCGCTGGTGACGGTGACGCCCACCACCTCGGCGCAGGTCATCCGCCACTACAACCTGTTCCGCTCGGCCGAGGTCAATGGTCAGGCCGCGCCGGGCGTGTCCTCGGGTCGGGCCATGCAGGCGATGGAGGAGCTCGCGGCGCAGCTGCTGCCGGAGGGCCTGCGCGGCGAGTGGACGGGCCTGTCGCTCGAGCAGCAGGAGAGCGGCGGCCAGACGCTGGTCATCTTCGGCCTGGGCCTGCTCTTCGTCTTCCTGGTGCTCGCCGCGCAGTACGAGAGCTTCCTGCTGCCCTTCGTGGTCATCCTCTCGGTGCCCCTGGCCATCATGGGAGCGCTGGGGGCCCAGGGGCTCCGGGGGCTCGCCAACGACGTGTTCTGTCAGGTGGGGCTCGTCATGCTGGTGGGCCTCGCCAGCAAGAACGCCATCCTCATCGTGGAGTTCGCCGAGCAGCTGCGCGAGAGCGGCAAGGGGGCGCTGGAGGCGGTGGTCCAGGCCGCCGAGGTGCGCCTGCGCCCAATCCTCATGACGTCCATCGCGTTCCTGCTGGGCGTGGTGCCGCTGATGGGGGCCACGGGCGCGGGCGCGGCCTCGCGCAACTCGCTCGGCACCGCCGTCTTCGGCGGAATGCTGGTGTCCACGGTGGTGAACCTCGTCTTCATCCCCGGCCTGTACGTGCTGGTGCAGCGACTCCGGAACGGGGCGAGACGGGCGCGGGAGGAGGAGGGGGAGGCGGTGGCTCCGACGGTGTCCTGAGGGTTGGGGGCCCAGAACCGCTTGACTTTCCGGGTGACGCCTATCATATGACGCTCATCATTCGGAGCGGCGGTGGTCCGCTGGGGGCATGCCATGAGCGTCAGGGCCGAGCAGAAGGAGCGCACCCATCAGGACATCCTCGCCTCCGCCATCCGCCTGCTGCGGGAGAAGGGAATCAGCGGCGCGAGCGTGGCGGAGGTGATGAAGGGGGCGGGCCTCACCGTGGGAGGCTTCTACGCCCACTTCGACTCGAAGGAGGCGCTGGTGGGCGCCTCGCTGCGCCAGTCCATGCGCGAGATGTGGAGCCGGCTGCTCGCGTCCGCCGGCGAGGCGAAGGGAGCGGAGGCGCTGGACATCATCGTGCGCCGCTATCTCTCGCGTGGCCACCGCGACGACCCGGCCCTGGGCTGCCCGCTGCCGGCGGTGGTGGGTGAGGCCGCCCAGGCCGGAGAGCCGGTGCGCGAGGCCATCGCCGACGAGGTGGCGACCTACGCGGACGCGCTGGGAGAGAAGCTCGGAGGTGACCGTTCGGCGAGGCGCCGCCACGGGCTCGCCATCCTGGCCCTCATGTACGGCGGAGTCAGCCTGGCGCGGTCGATGAAGGGCACCCCGCTGTCCGACGAGATGCTCAAGGCCTGCCGCGACTTCGCGCGCGAGGCCTTCCGGGACTCCTGAGAGAAGGGAACGCACACATGGGCAAGGCAGTCATCCTGGAGGCAGTCCGCACCCCGCGCGGGCGCGGCAAGGCAGGCAAGGGCGCTCTGAGCGGCATCCACCCGCAGGAGCTCCTCGTGCAGACGCTGCAGGCGCTGATGAAGCGCACCGGCGTCTCTCCGGCGGAGGTCGAGGACGTGGTGGTGGGCTGCGTGTCGCAGGTGGGCGAGCAGGGCGCCAACATCGCCCGCAACGCGGTGCTGGCGGCCGGCTTCCCGCAGGAGGTGACGGGTGTGTCGCTCAACCGCTTCTGCTCCTCCGGGTTGCAGGCGGTGAGCATGGCCGCCTACGGCGCGGCGTCCGGCTTCCAGCACCTGGTGGTGGCCGGCGGAGTGGAGAGCATGGCGCGCGTGCCCATGGGCTCGGACGGCGGAGGCCAGGACGGTAATAACCTCGCCTTGCGCCGTCGCGTCTTCCAGGTGCCGCAGGGCATCAGCGCGGACCTCATCGCCACCCGCGAGCGCTTCAGCCGCGCGGAGCTGGACGCCTTCGCGCTCACCTCGCAGCGCAAGGCCGCCCTCGCCGTGGAGCAGGGGCGCTTCACCCGCTCGCTGGTGCCCGTGAAGGACGCGGCCTCGGGCAGCGTGGTGCTCGAGCGCGACGAGCTGCCGCGCCCCGACACCACGCTCGAGGGGCTTGCGAACCTCCCTCTCTCCTTCGTGGAGATGGGACGCACGCCCGTCACGCCCGAGGGCCGCACGCTGGACGAGGTGGCCCTCTCCGCCTTCCCGGACACGCCGCGCATCGAGCACCTTCACACCGCGGGCAACTCGAGCCCTCTCACGGACGGCGCCGCGGCGGTGCTGGTGGCCTCCGAGGACTTCGCGCGCGCCCACGGATTGAAGCCCCGTGCCTTCGTGAAGGCGGTGGCTACGGTGGGCAGCGACCCGGTGTTGATGCTCACGGGCCCGGCCCCCGCGTGCCGGCGCGCGCTGAAGCAGGCCGGAATGCAGGTGGGCGACATCGACCTGTGGGAGGTCAACGAGGCCTTCGCCGCGGTGCCGCTCGAGACGATGCGCGCGCTCGGCGTGGACCCGGAGCGGGTGAACGTCAACGGCGGGGCCATCGCGCTCGGCCACCCGCTCGGGGCCACAGGCGCCATGCTGCTCGGCACGGTGGTGGACGAGCTGGAGCGACGGGGCCTGGGCACGGGGCTCGTCACCATGTGCATCGGCGGCGGGCAGGGCATCGCCGTCATCGTCGAGCGTGCCTGACATGAGCGCCTCCGAGAGCACCGCCCCTGCGAAGGGCGGGACGTGGGTCGCCGACATGAAGGACTGGCTGGAGAAGATGCAGTCCGGTGACGTGCCGCCAGCGCCCGTCGCGGCGCTTCTGGGCATGCGACTCGTGCGGGTGGAGCAGGGGTCCGCCGTCGCCGAGCTGCAGGCAGACCCCACGCGCCACGCCAACCCCATGGGGACGCTGCACGGCGGCATCCTCTGCGACCTGGCCGACATGGCCATGGGGGTGGCCATGGGCTCCACCCTCGGGGAGGGCGAGTCCTTCACCACGCTCGAGCTGAAGGCCAACTACTTCAAGCCGGTGTGGGACGCGCGCCTCACCGCCACCGCGCGCATGGTGAAGCGCACGCGCAGCACCGCCTTCATCGAGTGCGACGTGGTGGACGAGAAGCAGAGCCTGGTGGCACGCGTGAGCAGCACGTGCATGGTGCTGCGCGGCGAGATGGCCTCGGGGCGATAGACCGAAGGGCATCCTCGCCGGCACCGGGCATGACGCCGCCGGCTCTATGCCACCGGCTTCGAGGCCACCCAGAGCGTGAGCCCGCCGACGACCGAGTGCATCCGCTCGAGCGCGCGCGACTCCGCGAGCCCCGCCTCGGCGAGGAGCTCCGGGATGCGGCCCGCGATGTTGTCGGCCATGCGCTCGTCGCGCTGGAAGAGATGCACCAGCGGTCGTCCGAAGGGCCCGCGCTGAGGCCCGAAGTCGAGCACGTGGAGCATCCCACCGGGGGCGAGCACGCGCGCCGCCTCGCGCGCCGTGGCCACCTTCGTCTCCCGCGTCAGGTGGTGGAACACGAAGGAGGACACCACCCGGTCGAAGGAGGCATCCGCGAAGGGAAGGGCCTCGCCGAAGCCCTCCTGGAAGGAGATGGGGAGGCCGGCCCGAGCAGCCTTCGCGCGCGCCAGGGCGAGAGCCTTCGGGTCCGGGTCGATGCCGATGACGTCCGAGCCTGGATGGCGCTGCTTCACCTGCACCGAGAGGGAGCCCGTGCCGCAGCCGACGTCGAGCACGCGGTGCCCGGGCCGGATGGAGGCGGCGTCGATCAACCGGTCCCGGTAGCGCTGGATGCCGAGCAGGCGGAGGCATGGGTCATAGAGCGGGAGCAGCCAGTCCACGCCGGCTGCCGGGATGAAGGCCTTGTCTCGGGAGTGGAGATGCACGTGCATGGGTGCTCGGCGCCCTTTCAGACATGGTGAGCCTCGAGAGCAGGCAGCACCTGTCCGACCGCAATTCTTGAGCGAACGCTCGTGACGGTGCTCCTCGCTGGCGAGCCCTTCCTGCCGAAGTTGACGATGCTGAACGACAGGCACGGCGTCCTCATCCCGATGGCACGCCTCCCCGGGAGCCCTCCCGTGCGAGGATGTGCGGCATGGGACTCCTCGCACGCTGGAAGCTCGCGCGCACGTTGCGCCGGACCGAGTCGCTGCTCGCCTCAGGTCAGGGAGAGGAGGGCCTGGCCCTGCTCGAGCAGCTTGCATCCGCACACGGGACCTCCGTCCACGTGTTGCTCGCAGACCGGCTCACCGCGCGCGGTCGGCTGGAGGAGGCGAGACGGTTGCTCCACGCCGGGCTCACGCGGGAGCCGGCTCACTGGAATGCGCGCGTCTCCCTCGCCGAGCTCGAGGAGCGTGACGGGAACGCTGCGGAAGCCATCACGCACTTCCGTGACCTGTTGACGAGCAATCCAGAGCACCTTGGACTGCGTGAGCGGCTCGCGCGGCTGCTCCTCGCGAAGGACGAGGCAGCGGATGTCGAGGAGGGCGTGGAGCCTCCGGAGGAGCACGCAGGCGCCCTGGAGGCGGCGGACCTGCTCCTGCAGCACCGTGACAAGCTGGACCTGGATGGATTGCACCTCCTCGGCAAGGCGCTCTTCGCCGCCCATCGCACCCCGGAGGCGCTGGACGTCCTCTCGGCGGTGGTCGGGGAATACGATCGCCAGGCGAAGAATGCGTTCTTCAATGGCGGTGTGGACCCGGTCGCCTTCGAGGAGGCCCGCGCGCTTCACGCGACAGCGCTCGCAGAGGTGAAGGGCGACGAGGCGCTCACGGAGGACGCGGCCCGACGCGGAAACCTGGCTGCGCGAGCGGGCGTCAACTATCGCCTGCTCGCCCACGGGCTGATGGTGCGTTCGGCGTGCGTGGCCCCATCACTGTCCCTGCTGAGCCCCAGGGAAACCGCGGTGCTCGGCGAGCGCATCCTGGCAGAAGGCGGAGCGACCGACGTCGCGCGTGCTGGAGCGGGATACTGCCAGCTGGGGATCGCCGCCCTCAGAATGGGCGACGCGGAAGAGGCGCTCGCTCATTTCACGCGTGCCCGTGAGGCCGACCCTTCGCACTTCGGAGCACTCGCTGGCTACGGCGCAGCGCTCGATCAGCGCGAGCATGGGTTGTGGCGCCGCGCACGGAAACTGCCTGGGCCCGAGGCGTGGCCCGGACTCGTCGAGGTGGTGCAGGACTGGGACGCGCTCTCTCCCGAGGAGCGCAGGGTGGTGTGCGCGTCGGTGGCTCCGCTGCGCTTCATCCTGCCGCAGCTGGCGCGCGAAGGCCGCCGCATCCGCGTGCTCCCGCTGGATGTGCGCCCGGTGGACGTGCCTGAGTTCGGCGAGCTGGTGGGCGTCCGGCACGACGACGACCATCGGTCCTACGCGGCACTGGAAGGCCTGGCCGGGCACGAGCTGGCATGCGCGAAGGTGGAAGGACTGCTGGATACCCGTGAGGAGGGCTGGACCTTCGCCCACGAGTTCGCGCACCTCGCCCACGCGGCCCTTCCGGAGGAGGACCAGGTGCGCCTCGAAGCGCTGTACACCGCCGCTTGCGAGGCCGAGCACGCCTTCACCCAGTATCAGCTCACCAATCCCCACGAGCTCTTCGCCGTGGCCTACACCGAGTTCCTCTGCTTGCAGCACGGAGGCTCCGAGCACATCCCCCTGGACCAGGTGCCCGAGGCAGGTGACCTGCTCGCCTTCCTCCACGAGCTCGAGCGCCGCGCGGCCTGACGCCCCGAGGTCAGACCCGGTTCAGCGCAAGGCAGCGGTCTGGATGAGGCAGACCTCGTTCTCTGCGAGCCCGCGTCCCTGCGTCCAGCGGCGCATACCGGCCTCCACGTGCGCTGCCCGAGCGGCGTCGGTGCTCAGCACCTCCTCGAAGGGCCAGCCCGGAGGCACCTTCCCCGAATATCCGTTCACCGTGGGCACGCCCAGCTCGAGCGATGCCCAGGCCGCATCCAGCTGGTACTTCCACGAAGGGAAACCACCCGCGGTGGGGCTGTAGAGGAAGCTCCGGCAATCTGGCGCCACATGCGCGGCGAGCCGGGCCACGTCGGCACGCGCCGGCCCCACCTCGAACGCGGCGCCGCGCACGCCCTGCTCCAGGAGACACACCGCTCCCAACACTGCCGCTGTCCAGGTCCGTCCAGCGCTCGAAAACCGGGCAAGTGCCAGGGCCACGCCGAGGGAGGCGGGGAGGAGCAGCCAGATGCCCACCCGGCAGACGGCGCGGAGGGCGTCTCCCCCGGGAACCGCCTGGGCGATGAGCCACCAGGGCGTCCATCCGCCCCGGTAGCGGGAGGTGAGGAGGACGCCGGCGACCGTCACCACCAGAAGCACGCGAATCAAGGGCTGGTGCCGCATGCGCCACAGCCCCAGTGCGGCGAGCGTGAAGGTCACCAACCCCAGCCCCACCCGGTGCTCGCCCTCCACGGGCAGCCGCTGGAAGAGGTGAAAGCGCGCCGTCCAACCGTACAGCCAGCTGGCATCGCCCATGTTCAGCCACGTTGCGAAGCGTGGCAGCATGCCCTTCACCTCGCCGAAGTCCCGGAGGCCCACCTCCCGTGCGGCATCCAGCGTGTGCCGTGCGAGGGGCAGCAGCGCCACGAGCCCCAGCAGGCCACACCCGAGGAGCGCCAGTCCGTGCCGGCGCAGCCCCTCCACCAGGCGTGCGCGGGTGTCGCGGAAGCCCAGCGCCACCAGGCCCGCAAGCAGGAGGAAGAAGCCGAGGAACCAGCCCCAGTAGAAGCCCGCGTACAGCTGCGCGACGCACGCACCCACCAGCAGCGCACTCCAGCCGAGCCCGGCACGGCGCGAGGTCCCCGGGCGCAGCAGGAGGAGGAGCGCACCCACCGCCAGCACGCAGTAGAACTGCGCGAAGAGCTGCGGATGGTTCGCCTGGTTGACGCGCGAGGACCCCGCGGAGAAGAGCAGCGCCCCCACCACCGCGGGCATGCCCACGACACCCACGCCCACGCGCAACAGCCACAGCGCTGAGAGGAAGTTGAGGGAGGTGACGGAGAGGAGCCACAGCTGGAAGGCCGTGTCCGCCGGAATGCCCGCCGCCCGCCAGGGCCAGTACAGCGGGCCCACGCCGAGCATCACCTCCGAATAGGCGGTCGTGTTGAGGGCGGGGTGGAACATGGGCATGTCCCAGAAGCGCGCGTGCGCGGGCTCGCCGCGGACGAAGCGCCAGCCATGCTCCAGGACGTAGTGCACGAAGCGGACGTCGCCCTCGTCCCCCTGCGTTTGCTGGAAGCCGGAGAGGAGCACCGGGTGGTGCGCCAGGAGGAGCGCGAGCGCCCAGCCAGCGAACGCGACGAACACTGCGGCGTACCGGGCGGAGGTTCGGAACGCGGGGACATCGGCGCGGCTCATTGGGGGCCCGGGGCATAGCACATCGGCACGGCTGTCCCTGGGACTGTGCTCGCTCTCCTCCCTGGACTACGGTCAGGCATGGACCGGGCCCGGCTTCGAGCTGGAGGTCGTCATGCGGACGTGGGGCGTGTTGCTCTGGATGCTGCTGCCCCTGGGCAGCGCGTGGGCGCAGTGGGAGGAGCAGAAGAGCGGAACGACGGTGCGCCTGCGCGGCGTGAGCGCCGTGGACGCCCGCGTGGCGTGGGCGAGCGGTGACCGCGGCACCTTCGCGCGCACCACCAACGGCGGCAGGACGTGGCAGCACGGCACCGTCCCCGGTGCGGACGCGCTGGACTTCCGCGACGTGGACGCCTTCGGACCACGGACGGCGTACCTGCTCGCCATCGGCGAAGGTGAGCGCTCCCGCATCTACAAGACGACGGACGGCGGCAAGACGTGGGCACTGCAATTCCAGAATCGCACGCCGGGCGCGTTCTTCGACGCCATGGCCTTCTGGGACGAGCAGCACGGCATCGCCTTCAGCGACCCGGTGAACGGCCGCTTCCTCTTGCTGAGCACCTCGGACGGAGGCGCCACGTGGACCCCGCTTCCGCAGGACGCCCTTCCGCCCGCGCTCGAGGGTGAGGGGGGCTTCGCCGCGAGCGGGACGAGCATCGCCGTGGCGGGCAAGAGCCACGTCTGGTTCGGCACGGGCGGTCCCCAGGCGCGCGTCTTCCACTCCGCGGACCGCGGCCGCACGTGGACCGTGACGCAGACGCCGCTGGCCTCGGGCGACGGCGCCGGCGTCTTCTCGCTCGTCTTCTGGAACGAGCGCGAGGGGGCCATCGTCGGCGGGAACTACAAGAAGCCCGGGGACGCGAGCGGCACCGTGGCCCTCACCCGCGACGGTGGCAGCACCTGGGAGACGCCCAAGGGCACGGGGCCGCGCGGCTATCGCTCCTGCGTGGCGCGCGTCCCTGGCGCGAAGGTACCCACGCTCATCGCCGTGGGCCCCACCGGTGCCGACGTGTCACACGACGGCGGCGCGAGCTGGGCACCCCTCGGGGACACCGGCTTCCACGCCGTCAGCATCGCCGGACCTCGCAACGCGGGCTGGGCGGTGGGCGAGGAGGGACGGATTGGCCGGCTCACGGACGTGACGCGCAGGCAGCCGCGCTCGCGCTAAAGCAGCTCGCACTGAAGCAGAGGGTCCACGGCTCCCTCCCACGGAGGGCGAGGGGGCTCGGGTGCCCGAGGCCCTGCCCCGTCGCCCGGGTTGACTGGCACTCCAGGCTTCCGTGCCCACTCTTCAAGCGTCCCGCGATGCCACGGGGAGGGGAATCGAGGAGCCAAGCCATGTTCGACCTCATCAACCAGATGAAGGGTGCAATCACCCCGGATGTGACGGAGAAGCTGGCCCAGTTCACCGGCGAGAGCCCGACTGCGACCTCGTCGGCGCTGAGCAACATCGTCCCGGCCCTCGGGGCGGGCATCATCAACAAGGGCGCCACCGCCGATGGCGCCACCGAGCTGCTGGGCATGGCGGACCGCACCGGCATCTCGCCTGCGCAGCTCGGAAACCTCGGCGCGCTGTTCGGAAACCGTCAGGCCGCGAGCGGCCTCGTGTCCGGTGGCGCGGGGATTCTCTCGTCGCTCTTCGGCAACAAGATGGGGCCGCTCGGTGACTTCGTCGCATCGCGCTCGGGCATCGGCGGAAGGTCCGCCTCGTCACTGATGGGCCTGCTCGCGCCCATCGCCCTGGCCATGGTCGGCAGGCACGCGCGCTCGACGGGACTGGGTGCAGCGGGGCTCGCGAGCATGTTCGCGGGACAGAAGGCCGGGCTCGGCAACCTGCTCCCCGGCGGCCTCTCCAACGTGCTGGGCCTCGGCGAGCCGGCGCGCCCCTACGCCGCGACCGTGGAGGAGCTCCCGCGCCGCGGGAGAGAGGTCCGGGAAGGCGCGGGCGTTCCCGTGCACAGGGCCCGCAACAAGTGGCTTCCCGCGGTGCTGCTCGGCGCAGCCGCGCTGCTGCTCTTCACCCTCGTGCCGCGCCTGGGACGTCGTGAGGCGCCCCGCGTCGAGCGGCCGCGCGTGGAGGAGGGCGTGGGTGGCGCAGGCATGGAGGGCGCGCGCGGCATGGTCGAGCGCCGCCTGCCCGATGGTCGCACCATCAACCTGACGCAAGGCGGACCCGCGGACAACCTGTGGCGCTCGCTGCAGGCAGGCCAGGCAGCACCCATCGCGCTCGGAGCGCAGGACTTCCGTCAGGACTCCGCCGCGCTGACGCCCGTGGGTGCGAACCAGCTCCGCGAGGTCGGGCAGGTGCTCCGCGCCTATCCGTCCGCGCAGGTGACGGTGGCCGGTGGTGCGCCCGAGGGCGGTGCCCCGGCGCAGAACATGGCCCGCGCACGCGCGCAGGCAGTGCACGACAGCCTCACCGCCGTGGGTGTGAGTGACGCCCAGGTCGACGTGGCCCCTGCACCCTCGGGCCCGTCCGGCGTGACGATGCAGGTGCAGCCGCGATAACGGACGTGCCCGGCGGAGGCTCTGCGGGAAGCACGCAGCGCCTCCGCCAGCATCCTCCCTGCTCCACCCGCTCCGCGTGCAGCATCGTTCAGGTGCCGCGCGCGGAGTCGCTTGAAGAGTGCGGCACTCCCGGACACCCTGGTACCGCGGGGTGGCCCACTCCGGAGAACGAGCCCCTGTCCGCCCGTCTCCCTCCCCCTTGGCACCTCCGGCAATGCACCTCAGGTTTCGGCGGCCACCAAAGCACAGGAGGTGTGCCGATGCGTATCCAGCGCATGCTGCTCGGGATGAGCTTGATGGCCGCGCTTGCGGTGGGCGGCTTCCAGACCGCCGCCGCGGGGGGCGGGGAGAAGAAGCAGGAGCGGATGGGCAAGAAGGTCGGTGAGGCCGTCTCGAAGAAGGTGGACTACCTCAACCGCCTGGCCCTGTTCGATGCGGGGCAGATCGAGATGGGGCGCCTCGCCATGAAGCAGTCCACCAACCCGGAGGTGCGCCAGCTTGCCCAGCAGCTGGTGAACAACCACCAGCAGCAGCTCGACAGCCTCCAGGCCTACGCCGACGGCGAGGCAATCAAGCTGGCCATGGTGGACCTGTCCCAGGAGGGCCTGGGCGTGGGCGGCGCAGGCATGGCGGGGCAGGAGGCCGCCGCGCAGAAGATGGAGGAGATGTCCCAGAAGTACGGCAAGGAGTACACCCGGGACGTCGATGCGTTCGCGAAGAAGCGCAACGAGCTGGCCTCGAAGTCCGGCGCGGACTTCGACAAGACGTTCCTCAGCGACGTGAAGAAGAGCCAGGAGCGCGGCGCGAAGATGGTGAAGCAAGGCATCAGCGAGTACCGCGATGACCCGGCCCTCGCCTCGCTGCTGGGCCAGACGCACGGAGTGCTTGAGCAGAACATCCAGAGCGTCGACTCCGTGTGGAAGGCCGTGAAGTAGCGGGGGGGCAGGACTCCCTGCCGGGGCGGACGCGGCGCTCGCGTGCGTCCGCCCCTTCGCGCCTCCTACACCGGCAACGGGTAGTAGGGGATGCTCTGGAACAGCCCACGCTGGATGGCCGCGATGCCGCCCCAGATGAGGGCGAGCCCCAGGAGCACCGCCACCAGCGGCAGCGTGAAGCCGGGCGTGGCGCGCTTGCGGTTGAGCACCAGCAGCGTGTGCACTACGCCGGCCGCCAGCACCATCAGGACGATGTGTCCGATGAGCGCCGGGTAGAAGCGCCCCAGCGCCACCATCAGGAGGCCCAGCAGAATCTGCAGGTCCACCAGCCCCACGAAGGTGGAGCCGAGGATGCGCACCGCCTTGCCCGCGGGCTTCTTCGTTGCCAGCCCGTAGGCGAAGTAGGCGATGGCGGCCAGGGCGACGAGCACCACGAGGTAGCGCAGGCCGGAGTGCGCGGAATAGAGAATGTTCATGGGGACGCTCTATACCGCCCCCCGACCCCGGGCACGAACTCTCTCCTCAGCTCCCCTCTCCCCCTGGAAGCGCGACGGCGCGGGCATCGCACCCACGGGTGACGGGGCGCACGTCAGTCTCGCGCTCGCTTCTTGAGCCTCCCGTCGAAGCGGTCGCGGGCGTCCTGGATTGCGACACGGTGTTTCTCGGACCACGCCATGAGCGCCATGACGGGCTCGAGGAGCGTGCGGCCCAGTGGCGTCAGCGCGTAGTCCACACGGGGCGGGATGGTGGGAAAGACGGTCCGCGTCACCAGCCCATCCCGCTCGAGGCCACGCAGCGTGAGCGTGAGCATGCGCTGGGAGATGCCCTCGATGGTGCGCTTGAGCTCGCTGAAGCGCCTGGGGCCGTCGCTCAGCGTGCCCACGACGAAGACGCTCCACTTGTCGCCCACGCGGTTGAGCACCTCGCGGACCGCGACGCACGTCTCGTGAGTGTCCGCCGCGTGCCTCGGTGACATGGGTGTGCCTCCTTGTGTCGTCCCTTCATAGGCACGAAGATGGCGTCGGTCACAATAGGAAACCAGCAGCCAGACAGGCACCAGCCAGCACAGGAACTCCTCATGACGACCGTCGACGCCGCTGCACCCACCGCTCAGAAGCCGAGCCGGGTCCTCCACATCTCCCTCTGGTTCGTGCAGGTCCTCCTCGGGGGCCTGTTCGCGTTCGCGGGTTCCCTGAAGGCCATGACACCCATCGAGCAGCTCGCGCCGCAGATGCCGTGGGCGGCCGACATCCCGGAGGCCCTGGTGCGCTTCATCGGTGCCTCTGAAACCGCGGGTGCGCTCGGCCTGCTGCTCCCCGCGCTGACGCGCATCCGCCCGGGGCTGACCGCGCTCGCCGGGGCGGGGATTGCGCTCATCATGGTGCTCGCCTCTCTCTTCCACGCCACGCGGGGGGAGTTCGGTGCGATTCCGATGAACCTCACCTTCGGCGCCCTGGCGGCCTTCGTCGCCTGGGGCCGCTTCAAGAAGGCGCCCATCGCGCCGCGGGCCTGAGCAGAGGAAGGCTCCCCTGCCCGCCCTCCGCTCTCCTGCTCGGGGGGCGG
>JAKEEX010000348.1 GCA_022616315.1 Myxococcaceae bacterium | reverse complement strand
CGCGGGTGAGTGCGTCCTTGACGAAATCCGAATAGCCCCAGGCTTGGTCCATGGTGCGAGCCTAGTCGCGACGTCCGCGCCTCCGCGAGAAGGGAGAGCAGGCAGGCGGTCGAGGGCAGAATCGGTGCGCGGGCCGTGGGATGGTGTAAGTCTGGACGCACGATTCCCTCTCCTCGGGGAGAGGGCAAGGGTGAGGGGCCGTCACCGCATCCCTCGCCAGGAGCCAGGTGCATGAGACGCTTCCTCATCGGTGCGCTCGCCGTCGTGGGCGCGCTGTCCCTCCTCTTCCTCCTCGCCTCGGCGGGGCTCTTCGCTCTGGCCTTCGCGGGCTCTGGCAAGCCGCAGGTGCCCGGGAGCGTGGTGCTCGAGCTGGAGGTGGATGGGCCCTTCGAGGAGGTGAGCCAGGAGGCCTCCCTCGCGGCCGCGCTGGGGGAGCACCCCACCACCGTGCGCGACGTCGTGGACGCGCTGGAGAAGGCCGGCAGCGACTCGCGGGTGAAGGGACTCGTGGTGCGCATCGGCAACGCGCCCGGAAGCATGGCCGTGGTGCAGGAGCTGCGCGACGCGGTGAAGGCCTTCCGCGCCACGGGCAAGAAGGCCGTCGCCTACGCGGACAGCTTCGGCGAGGGCGGAGCCGCCACCGGTGCCTACTACTTCGCCTCCGCGTTCGACGAGGTGTACATCCAGCCCTCGGGCGACGTGGCCCTCGTGGGCCTGGGGATGGAGACGGCTTTCGCCCGCGACGGCCTGGCGAAGCTCGGCGTGCAGCCCCGCCTCGGCAAGCGCTACGAGTACAAGAACGCGGTCAACACCTTCACCGAGCAGGGCTTCACCGCGCCGCACCGCGAGGCCACCGAGCGCTTCGTGGGCAGCCTCTACGGCCAGGTGGTGAAGGGCATCGCCGAGGAGCGCGAGCTGACCGAGGACGCGGTGCGCGCCGCGGTGGACCGCGCGCCGCTGCTCGGCAAGGCGGCGATGGAGGCGAAGCTCGTGGACGGCCTCCGGTACCGCGACGAGGTGTACGAGAAGGTGAAGCAGGAGCTGGGCGGTGAGCTGCTCTTCCTGCACCGCTACCTCGAGAGGGCAGGGCGCCCCCACACCACCGGGGACACCGTGGCGCTCGTCTACGGCGTGGGCGCGGTGGTGCGTGGCGAGAGCCAGGCCAACCCGCTGACGGGCGAGACGACGCTCGGCGGCGAGACGGTGGCCAAGGCCCTGCGCCGTGCCGCGGACGACGAGCAGGTGAAGGCCATCATCTTCCGCGTGGACAGCCCCGGTGGCAGCTACGTGGCGAGCGACACCGTCCGCCGCGAGGTGCAGCGCGCGCGGGAGAGGGGCAAGGCGGTCATCGTCTCCATGGGCACCTACGCGGCCAGCGGCGGCTACTTCGTCTCCATGGACGCGGACCGCATCGTCGCGCAGCCGGGCACGCTCACCGGGAGCATCGGCGTGTACGGCGGGAAGATGGTGACGGCGGGCTTCTGGGAGAAGCTCGGCATCAACTTCGAGTCGGTGGGCGCCGGGAAGAACGCGCTCATGTACAGCACGGACGCGGACTTCACTCCGGAGCAGCTCGCGCGCAACGAGGCCTTCCTGGACCGCGTCTACGAGGACTTCACCGGGAAGGCGGCGGCCGGCCGCAAGCTGCCGCTCGAGAAGCTGCGGGCGCTCGCGCGCGGCCGGGTCTGGACGGGCGAGGACGCGCTCGAGCACGGCCTGGTGGACGCGCTGGGTGGCTTCCCCGTGGCGCTGAAGCTCGCGAAGGAGGAGGCGAAGATTCCCGCGGACGCGCCGGTGCGGGTGGAGGTGTTCCCCCGGGAGCGCACGCCTGCGGAGGAGCTCCTGGCGCTGCTGGGGCAGGAGCACGGAGACAGCAGCGACGACGAGGAGGCCGCCGAGACGAAGGCCCACGCCGCGCTCGCGCCGGTCCTCGAGCAGACGCGAGCGCTGTACCAGCTGGGCGTGCGCATGGGCCTCGTGCGCTCACCGGGACAGCAGGTGCTGCTCGCTCCGGTGCCGGAGACCCGGTGGTAGCGCGCTAGAGAGGGACGGGGTGAGGGCAAGCTGACCCCTCACCCCCATCCGCGTCACACCGACTACGGCGTGGTCTGCGCCGCGGTGGCCCCGGCCGGAGCAGCCTGCTGCGCCGCCTCCGCTGCCGCCTTCGCCGCCGCCTCGTCCGCGCGCTTCTTCGCCTCGGCCTCGGCCACGGTCTTCATGGCGGCCAGGCCCTTCTCGAAGTCCGCGCCGATCATCGTGTCCATGTCCATGAAGAGGCCCATGGCCTTCGACATGAAGTTGTTCTGGAACTCCGCGGTCCAGGTGACCGTGGTGTTGGCCTCGGCGGCCTTGAAGGTGAAGGTCGTGTTGTTCTTGGAGGCCCACGGCTCGATGAACTCGAGCTCGATGGTCAGGGACTCGTTGGGCGTGGCGCCGGTGATGGCCATCTTGCCCTTGCCGACCTTGTCATTGCCCTCCCAGGTGGTGATGGCGCCCACGCCAGCGGCGGCACCCTCGTAGGTGTGCTTCTGGTTGGGGTCCAGCTTGTCCCAGGGCGACCACTCGCCCCAGCGGTGGAAGTCGCTGACGAGCGTGTAGGCGATGTCCGCGGGCGCGGCGAAGGTGGCGCTGCGCTCCACCTTGCTGACGGACGGACGCGAGGCGATGAACGCCGCGAGCACACCGAGGACGACGACGACACCGATGAGAATCTTCTTGAGCATGGGAGTGCCCCCTCCTGAGAAGGCCGCTCCCGTCTAGCGGAGCCCCACAGGTGGGCGCAAACTTCCGGCGCGGCCCCGCCTCACACGGGCGCCAGCCCCCCGGCCTCCGCCTGCTCCACCTCCTCGAGGTCGCGCCGCAACCGCCCCTCCACGAGGATGAGCAGGCCCTGCACCTCCAGCGGGGACAGCGGCTCGTCCGCGAGGTCATGCGCGAAGGCGAGCAGAGCGAGCGCATCCCGGAGTGCGCGGCTCGCGAGCCCCGCGGCGCGGCCGTCCCCACTCGCACCGTCTCCGCCACCTGCCGGAGCGGTGCACTCCACTTCCGGAGAGCGCGTGCGCAGCTTGCTCATGAACCCCTTCACGTCCGGCCGCAGGCGTGATTTCCCCGCGGGTGGCGTGAGCAGGCACGCAAAGGCCCCTCGCCTGCAGGCCGTCTGTCCGGGAGCAGGCAGCCGAGTCCGCCAGGGAAAGCCGGGGAGGGGAAACCGATTCACCAGTCAGGCACCCTGCCTCTCTATTCTTCGCCGCCCATGCGTCCCTTCTTCTCGCTCCTGTCCATCCTCCCCGCGGGCCCGCG